>JAKFUP010000105.1 GCA_021732625.1 Hyphomicrobiales bacterium | reverse complement strand
AACCGGTCGTGGAAGCCGCGATCGTGAAAGATATCGGCACACTGTGGGAACAGGCGCTGCCGCATCGGGTGCGCGATCTCGCTGCATTCGTCGATACCGACGCGACAAACTTGCCGACACTGAACGAGCAACTGGCATTCGCGACCAAGATCGCACCGAAACTCACCATCCAGGGCGGCACAACGGAAGTGCTGCGCGGCATTATCGCGCGCGGACTCGGCCTGCGCTAACGAAACAGCAAGAACAGGACACACCATGGCCACCTACCAGGATATCGGCGTCGAAACCAAGGGCAACATCGGCATCATCGAGATTCGCAAGCCGCCGCTGAATTTCTTCGATGCGCTGCTGATCCAGCAGATCGCCGATGCGCTCGACGAATTCGACGCCAATGTCGAAGTCCGCGCCACTGTGCTGTGTGCGCAGGGCAAGGCGTTCTGCGCCGGCGCCGACTTCAAGGATCCGAACCGCAAGGAAACCGTCGCCAGCCCAAACGCAAAAGGCGATCCGGCCGACCATCTCGGCTCGATCAGCCATCTGTATCTCGAGGCGGTCCGCATCTATCGCGCCAAGAAGCCGATCGTCGCCGCGGTTCACGGCGCGGCCATCGGTGGCGGCCTCGGCCTCGCGGTGTCGGCGGATTTCCGCGTGGCTTGTCCCGAGACACGCTTCGCCGCGAATTTCACCAAGCTCGGCTTTCATCCGGGCTTCGGCCTGACCGTGGCGCTGACCGAACTGATCGGCAAGAACAACGCCGAGCTGATGTTCTACACCAGCCGCCGCGTCACCGGCGAAGAGGCTTATAAAATGGGCCTCGCCAATATTCTGGTGCCGCAGGATCAGGTGCGCGCGGAAGCAATCAAGCTCGCCGAAGAGATCGCCGAATGCTCCCCGCTTGGCCTCGTTTCAACTCGCGCGACGATGCGCGCTGGCCTTGCCGACCGCATCCACAAGGCGACTGAGCACGAATTGAAAGAGCAGACCTGGCTGCGCGCCACCGACGATTTCAAGGAAGGCGTCAAAGCCACCGAGGAGCGCCGCGTGGCAAACTTCAAGGGACGGTGACACAGCTTCCGTCGAGCCGCGATATTCCACGTCATTCCGGGGCGCGAGCAACGCGAGCGAACCCGGAATCCATGCCTATCCGAGCAAAGTGGTGAGTTGGATTCCGGGTCTGCGCCTTCGGCGCATCCCGGAATGACATTGTCATGGTTATTTCACCACTGGCACCACGAGCGCGTCGACAATCGTGACGCCCTCGCCCTTGGCGTGCACCAGCACCGGATTGATTTCGATCTCGGCGATGTGCGCACTGTTCGCGGCTGCCATCTGCGACAACTGCGCCATCAGCTTCGTTAGGGCAGCAACGTCGGCCCTTGGCGCGCCACGGAAGCCGTTAAGCAACGGCGACGCCTTCAACTCATCGAGCATCGCAGCCGCCTCCGTTTCGCTGACCGGAGCGGGACGATAGACCACATCCTTGAACAGCTCGGTGGTCACACCGCCGAGGCCCGCCATGATCATCGGCCCGAATGTCGCGTCGGTCATAGTACCGACGATCATCTCGATGCCCTTGTTCGCCATCGGGCTCACCAGCACGCCTTGAATTTTTGCTTTTGGGCGATGATGTTTGGCGCTGGCAACGATTGCGTCATAAGCAGCGAGCGCGTCTTGCACATTGGCGATGCCGACCATCACGCCGCCGACTTCGCTCTTGTGCGGAATGTCCGCCGATTGAATTTTCATCACCAGCGGAAAGCCAATCTTGGCTGCCGCCGGCTCAATTCCGCTGCGGCCGTTGACCAACATCTCCTGCGGCACGTCGATGCCCGCATCACGGAGCAGCGCCTTGCTGTCGTATTCGGAGAAAGCAGTCGCCGATGCATCCTTCGACAGATCGGCTGTCTTTGCGGAAAATACCAGCGCGGGTGGCTTGAACGTCGCGTATCTGCCGAGATGCTGGATAGCGGCGCCCGCATGCGTGAGATTGGACAGAATGATCACACCAGATGCTGCTAGCCCCGTCCGCGCGAACTGCGACGGCAGCGTGTAGGACCAGAACACGTAGGGCTTGGTCTGCCGATCAATCAGCGGCTTGAGTTCTTCCATCTTGAACGGCATGCGCGTTTCGCTCGCCATCGAGATGACGACGAGCACTGCATCGACCTCATTGGAGGTTTCCAGAAGCTCCATCGTCTTCTGCAAGCCCCCGCTATGGACGGCCTGCGCTGTAATATCGATCGGATTGCGTGGCGAGCCGTAGGACGGGATCATGCCGCGAATGATCTGCTGCACGCCCGCTGACAATTCCGGCACGTTCATACCCTTGATCGCAACGGTATCCGCAGCCCAGATACCCGCACCGCCCGAGACAGTAACGACAGCGACGCGATCGCCCTTTGGCAAAGGTGACGTGGTCAGCACCGCCGCGATGGCGACCGCCTCGTCGAGGTCATTGGAAACGATGAAGCCGTACTTCGCGAACACCGCGTCATAAGCGGCGCTCCATCCCGCCATGCTGGCGGTGTGCGAGGCGGCTGCGCGCTCACCGGCTCCCGAGCGGCCAACCTTGGTGACGATGACAGGCTTGCCAAGCTCGGCGGCGCGCTGCGCGGCGGCCAGAAATTTGTCTTTGTCGCGGATGCCCTCGACGAACAACAGGATCACATCGGTCGTCTTATCTTGCACCATGTAGTCAAGAAACTCACCCGCGCCGAGATCGGATTCGTTGCCGGTCGAGATCACGTAGCTCAGCGCGATACCGAGCGCGCGGGCGCGATTGTAGATCGCAAAACCGATGCCGCCGCTCTGCGCGACGATGCCGATGCGCCGACGGCTTGCGATCAGGCGCGGCGCATCCGGTTTGACGTCGACAGTCGGACTGAACGTGGCGGCGATCTTGCCCGGTTCGTTGTAGAAGCCTTCAGCGTTGGGGCCGGAAATCCGCATGCCGGCTCGCTTTGCAATAACCGCGATCTCGTCCTGCATCCCGGCGCTGTCGCCGCCCTCTTCGGCGAAGCCCGACGAAATGATGATCGCGTTCTTGACGCCGGCCGCCGCGCATTCTTCCAGCGCGCCAACGACGAACTTCGCGGGAATGATGACAATGGCGAGATCGATCGGCTGGCCGACGGCTGCGATTTTCGGATAGCACTTCAGCCCATTGATATCGTCGTAGTTCGGATTGACCGGATAGATCGCACCCGGAAACTCGTTCCTGCGCAAGAAGTTCAGCAGCAAGCCGGGAATTTTCAGCGGTTCGCGCGACGCCCCGATGATCGCGATGCTCTTCGGCGAGAAGAACGTATCGAGCGGGTGGCGAGTACTGGTCTCGGCGGGAGCGTCCATCAAAAAGAGCCTCTCAGATGTTCCCGTCATGGCCGGGCTTGTCCCGGCCATCCATGTCTTCATACAGCTATTTCAAGACGTGGATGCCCGGCACAAGGCCGGGCATGACAGCTCAGGATCAAGTCGTCAGCTCAAAGTCGACGCCGCACAGTTTGAAGGTATTGCCATTGACGGAAAGCTGCTTGGCTTTCGCTCTTACAAGAATCGCTGCTGGATCGGTCACCTTGAAGATCAATCCGCCCATCAGATCGGCAGCGCCTTTCACAAAACGAATCGCCGCATTCGGCAAGCGGACTTCCGGCACATCGCCGTCCGTCACCGGACAGCCGATGATCTTGCTCCAGTGCTGGGCGAGACCGGCAGGATCAGGACTTTCCATCGTGATCGCCGTCAGCGCCTGCGTTGTCTCCTTGCGCACCGCCTTGTGCCAATCGGGACCGGCCGGCGGATACGGACCGAACATGTTGTCGCTGCCGGCGGTGTGGTTGAATTCAATGAAAGCGCCTCGGCAATCGCGCGGATGCAATTGCACACCGAGATAAGGCGCGCGGTCGATCAGATGCGCGGTACGCACGCCCATCGTCTCAGCGTTGCGCCCGCGCTCGCGCGGATCGTCGGACGACAGGATTGCCATGTAGCCGCCGCGGCCTTGCGTCTTCTCGACGAAGCGCCCGGCCGCCGTACCCTCCTTGAACGGCGCGACCACCTCAAGAAGCACGCTATCGATCGGGATCAGGACGTTCTCAAGACCGAAGCGTCCGACATTGGGATCGCGGTAGCAGATGTTGAGACCCATCACCTCGGCAATGTCACTGCCGACAGGCTCGATCTTCGCCGCGACGAGACAGACCTGACGCAGGCGGGTGGGCATAGCCGTACCTTTTCTATCAATGGTCATTGCGAGCCACCGGGTCTTGCCTTCGGCAAGCCCGATGACAGGCTCCGCGAAGCAATCCAGCTCCGGGCATGAACTGGATTGCTTCGTCGCCACGCTCCTCGCAATGACACCTCAAGCGAACCACCGGATTCCCGCGCTTCTAACGCCCCACAAACACCGGCGTTCGCTTCTCGACAAACGCCTTCGAGGCTTCCTTGTGATCGGTGGTTTCGCCGCAGCGCGAGTGATGGATCGCTTCGGCGTCGAAGCAGGCTTCGAGCGACAGCGTTTCGGCATTGTTGATGTTGCGCTTGATATAGCCGAGCGTCACGCTCGGTCCCTGCGCCAGCGACATCGCAAGCTCCTGC
Organism: Hyphomicrobiales bacterium; assembly: GCA_021732625.1. Taxonomy (GTDB): domain Bacteria; phylum Pseudomonadota; class Alphaproteobacteria; order Rhizobiales; family Xanthobacteraceae; genus SG-bin9. Next base: position 28,485 of record JAKFUP010000105.1, on the reverse strand, counting down.
GCAGCTTTGTCGATTTCCGCGTCAGGCACGACCTTGCTGACCATGCCGAGCCCAAGCGCTTCCTTTGCGGTCAGCACCGGCGAGAGCAGATAAAGCTCACGCGCTTTGGCGCTGCCGAGCATCTGCGTCAGGAAATACGTGCCGCCGTAGTCACCGGAGAAACCGACCTTGGCAAAAGCGGTCGTAATCTTTGCCGACTCGCTGGCGATACGAATATCGCAGGAGAGCGCGATCGAAAGCCCCGCGCCCGCGGCTGCGCCGTCGATCTGCGCCACCACCGGCTTCTGCATCTGATGCAGGATGCGCGAGACTTCCATGCCCTTGCGCAAGGTCGCGACCCGGTCTTCCAGCGGCCGCGGCGTTGCCACTGCCATCGCCTTGACGTCACCGCCGACGCAGAACGTGCCGCCGGCACCCTTCAGCAGCACGGCACGGACATCACCGTCCTCGGCTGCGCGCCGCGCAGCTTCGACAAGACCGCGCGTCATGTCAGCATTGAGCGCATTGCGGCGATCAGGCCGGTTCATCGTGATGGTGAGCAGTCCACGATCGAGGTGTTGCAGGACAATGTCGCTCATGGGATCAGGACCTTTGCGATTGAACAAACGCGCAGCGATTGATCGCCGCGCTGTGGTTGCGGCGTTATTTCTTCACCAGCGGGCAGCGCGATGCTGATAGGGGCTGGAAAGCGTCGTCACCGGGGATCGTCGCAAGCAGCTTGTAATCGTCCCAGCGGCCCTTGGATTCCGATGGCTTCTTGACCTCGAACAGATACATGTCGTGAATCATGCGGCCGTCCTCGCGGATCTTTCCGTTCTTCGCAAACATGTCGTTGATCGGCGTGTCCTTCATGACCTTCATCACGGCCGCAGAGTCAGTGGTGCCTGCTGCCTTCACTGCCTTGAGGTAATGTCCAACGGATGAATAGATGCCGGCCTGCGCCGAGGTCGGCGCACGCTTGATTTTTTCCTGAAACCGCTTCGAAAATGCGCGCGTCTCGTCGTTCATGTCCCAGTAAAACGCTTCCGCCAGGATCATGCCCTGCGCGGTTTGCAAGCCGACACTGTCGATGTCAGTGATGAACGCAAGCAGAGGCGACAGTTTCTGACCGCCTTGGGTCAAACCGAATTCAGCCGCCTGTTTGATGGCGTTGATGGTGTCACCGCCGGCGTTGGCAAGGCCGACGACCTTTGCCTTTGAGCTTTGCGCCTGCAGCAGGAACGACGAGAAGTCCGAGGTATTGAGCGGGTGCTTCACCGTGCCGACGACCTTGCCGCCCTGCTTCTGGACGACGTTCGTGGTATCTTTTTCCAGATCCTGACCGAATGCATAATCTGCCGTCAGGAAGAACCACGAATCGAGACCCTGCTTCACTGTCGCAAGTCCGGTCGAATTCGCCTGCCCGTAAGTGTCGAACACGTAGTGCACGGTATAAGGCCCGCATGCTTCGTTGCTGAGACGGATCGAACCAGGTCCGTTGAAGATAATGATCTTGTTGCGCGCTTTCGCGATTTCTCCGGCCGCAAGCGCCGTGGCGGATGCCGCCACATCGACGATCGCCTCGACGCCCTGATTGTCGAGCATGTCGCGAGCGATGTTGGCGGAGACGTCGGCTTTGTTGAGATGATCGGCGGCGATGATCTCAACCTTGCGGCCGAGCACGCTGCCGCCGAAATCCTCGACCGCCATGCGCGCCGCAGTCGCGCTGCCTTCGCCCGTAATGTCGGCGTAAAGACCCGACATGTCGAGAATGGCGCCAAGCTTTAGCGGCGGATTGTTTTGCGCAGACGCCGAGCTGGCGGCAAACACGACAGACGACGCAAGCAGGGACGCGATGATTTTCTTCATTGATTCCTCCCGTGGGTTTTTGCATTTAGCCGCGTCTTGATGCGCGGCATGCCTTTTGTTAGCGCGATCATGGCGCAACGGCTAAGAAGCGGCAAGCCGCGACCGATGCACGCAGGGCGACGGGGTCAGCGCTGTATGCATGGTACCGATTCTGGCACTCGCCTTTCTTGATCGCGCCGCGCAAACTCGATCCACCTTTTCCCGTGAAACGGAAATCTGATGGGCCTCCGCGATCCCTATATGTTTCGCATCCGGAAATTCCGATCGAAGAGGCTACACCTCGTTCGTGTAGGTGCGACCGTGACGGCGATCTGCATTGCGGGCGGCCAACCGGCATCTGCATGCAATCTCGCTTCGCAGGGTAACGGTCGCGTGGCGGCAATCATCGACGGTCGCACGATGCGCCTGGACGATGGACGCGAAATCCGTCTCGCCGGGCTTGAATTGCCGATTGCGGTGCAAGACCGGCAGCGTGCCCATGCTGCGCTCGCCGTGCTGATCGAAGGTCAGACGGTATCGCTGCGGGGCATCGACGATACCCCTGACCGTTACGGGCGACAGATCGCTTTTGTGTTCGGCGATGGGACAGGGACGGCGATCCAGACCACCTTACTCGAACAAGGTGCAGCGATCATGTCGCCCATGATCGATGCCACATGTTTGCCGCAACTTTCAGCAGCAGAAGATACCGCCCGGAAGGCCCGGCGCGGCATCTGGGCTGATCCGGCTGCCTTAAAAAACGCTGAAAGACCCGGCGATATTTTGACCGCCTTGGGGCAGTTCGGGGTAGTCCAGGGTAAAGTCCTTTCTGTCCGGCAGGCAGGCGCTGTCACTTACGTGAATTTTGGCCGCCGTTGGACACAGGATTTTGCGATAACCCTCCAGAAACGAACCGTTACAGCGTTCGAAGAAGCTAAAGTCCCGGTCAAATCGTTCGAAACTCGAAATATTCGTGTCAGAGGGTGGATTGGACAGCGAGGCGGACCGAGGATCGAAGTGTTTCGGGTGGAACAGATCGACGTGTTGGGCGAGAATGGGTCATCATCGGGACGTAACCGCGTCCAGGGTGATTTGAAGGCCAATTAGAATGGCGGCTTTGCTTTGAGCGTGGGACACTATCGGGCTGAAACAAGACGACCGCCGCTAACCACGACCGCCATGCTGGGATTGGTGATCGTTCTTGGTGGTTGCGGCGACCTGACTCGATTCCAGACGAGCGCGCCGGCAACACTTGGCGCCAAGCCAGCCCGCATTCTCGCTCAGACGCCCGCGACCGAACGCGAGCATGGGAGGATCCTCGCCTCTTATGGCGGGTCCTACGATGATCCGCGGCTTGAGGGATTGATTTCCAAAACGGTCGAGCGGCTGGTGGCGTCGTCGGATCGTCCTGACCTCGCTTACAAGGTCACGATCCTGAATTCCGGCGCGGTGAACGCTTTTGCGCTGCCGAGCGGTCAGCTTTACGTCACACGCGGACTGGTCGCCCTCGCCAGCGATACATCCGAGTTATCTTCGGTGTTGTCACACGAAATGGCGCACGTGCTGGCAAAACACGCCGCGATCCGAGAGGAAGAAACGCGAAAGGCGGCGCTCGTCACCCGTGTCTTTGCCGAGACCGGCAGCGATCCGGAGCTGACGGCGCTGGCGCTCGCGAAATCCAAGCTGACGCTGGCAAGCTTCTCACGGGCGCAAGAGTTCGAGGCCGACGGCATCGGCGTCGGCATTGCCGCGAAAGCCGGTTTCGATCCTTATGGCGCGGCGCGTTTTCTAGCATCGATGGAACGCAACGCGACACTTAAGACGCCACGTTCGAATCTCGATCCACGACCGCTCGATTTTCTGGCCTCGCATCCGGCAACGCCGGAGCGCGTCCAGAATGCTCAAGCCAATGCGCGCCAGTACGTCTCACCGGAAGCCCGCGAGCGTGACCGCGAAACCTATCTCGCTGCGATCGACAACATCGTGTACGGCGAAGACCCGAGCGAGGGCTTCGTTCGTGGCCGCCGCTTTCTTCATCCCAAACTTGGTTTCACCTTCACCGCGCCCACCGACTTTGCGCTCGACAACACTGCACAGGCGGTCATTGGCGTACGTGAAGGCGGCAGTCAGGCCATGCGCCTTGACGTCGTGCGTGTCCCCGTCGAGCAATCGCTGACCGACTATCTCAATGCCGGATGGATGGAGAACGTCGACAAGACAGCGACGGAAGAAATCACCATCAACGGATTTCCCGCCGCAACATCGGTCGCGCGCGGCGATCAATGGCAGTTCCGCGTCTATGTGATGCGGGTCGGCAGCGACATCTATCGTTTTATCTTCGCGGCCCGTCAACGAACCGTCGAAGCCGATCGCAACTTCCGCGAAACGGTCAATTCATTCCGCCGCCTCACCCTTGCCGAGATTCAGGCGGCACGGCCACTGCGGATCAAGGTCATTACTGCGCAACCTGGCGATACGGTCGAGTCGCTTGCCAACCGAATGGCCAGTATCGACCGGCCCGTCGAGCGTTTTCGCATCCTGAACGGGCTGGACGGAAAGGCGAACGTCAAGGTGCGCGACCGGATCAAGATTGTGGTCGACTAGCGCAGGACCGCAAGCAGAGTACGAATAAATTGCCTAACAAAAAAAGCCCGGCTTATGAGCCGGGCTTTTTGATTTCTTCGGACCTCGCAATTCAGGCCGCCTCGTCCTTGACGCTGGCTTCGTCGCTGTCCGTATCGTCGCCGTCCGCGTCGCCATCGGCTTCAGCGTCCGCTTCTGTCTTGGCGCCGCGGCGCGGGCTCTTGGCAAGCTGCGACTCGATTTCCTTAACCGCCTCGGTCTCGGTGATGTGCTGCACCACCGCGATCTCGCGCGAAAGACGATCGAGCGCCGCTTCGTAGAGTTGCCGTTCGCTGTAGGACTGCTCAGGCTGGGATTCCGACCGATAAAGATCGCGCACAACCTCAGCGATCGCAACGATGTCGCCGGAGTTGATCTTTGCTTCGTATTCCTGGGCACGCCGCGACCACATCGTGCGCTTGATACGCGCGCGGCCCTTCAACGTCTCCAGCGCCCGTTTGACGAGAGCGGGCTCCGACAGCTTGCGCATACCGACATTGGCGATCTTCGATGTCGGAACACGCAACGTCATCTTGTCCTTGATGAAGTTGATCACGAACAGCTCAAGCTTCGCGCCCGCGATTTCTTGCTCCTCGATCGAGAGAATCTGACCGACACCATGCGCCGGATAAACCACAAATTCGTTGGTCTTGAAGCCCAAACGATTGGTCAGCGGCTTTTTCGGCTCCTCGACACGCGGCGGAACGGGCTTAGTAGCCAGCGGTTTTGCTACAGCCTTCGCAACAATCGGCGTCTTTGCTGCCGGAGCTTTCGTCGCTGCAACCTTCACAGGAGCCTTGCTTGCAGGAGCTTTGGCGGCAGTTTTCAGAACGCTCGCCTTCGAAGCATTCGATTTCGAGCCACCGGCCTTCACAGTTTTTGCAGTTTTCTGGGCAGTGTTTTTTGGCATTACACTTCTTTTGTTCTTGGAGGACTTTGTCGCCGATTTCTTGGACGGCGCCTTCACAACGGTTGTCCGCGCTCGGGAGCTCTTTGAAGAGCTCCGGGACGCGCTCTTTGTTGCACCGCGGCTTGCCGCGGGCGCCTTACTCGACGATTTTGAGGTACTCTTTTTACGCGATTTGTCTGACACGGCCTGCGCGCGGAACCGCCACGCCCCTGTTCGATGTTGTCTCGGGAACCCGGAAGGACCGAAAGCGACGGCGCGACCGGGCGAGCTTTCTTGTGAACTGTGCCCAGAATAGCACATTTCCCGCAAAAATCAATGGTTTATGCCCCTCAGACAGACCTAAGTCCCTTGGGATGCAGCGATAATCAGAGATTAAAGTTAAAATGCCCGGGTTTTGGCCGCGCTTAGTCGCGCCCTGACAACTCGGGAGCGCGTCTCCGAATCAGTCGCCCTCGCCCGGTTGCGGCGAGAAATGCTTCTCGAACTTACCCTCCTGGCCGTCGAACTCCTTGGCGTCGGCAGGCTGTTCCTTCTTCTGGGTAATATTCGGCCAGGCACCCTTGGAATACTCGGTATTCACTTCCAGCCACTTTTCGAGCCCAGGCTCGGTATCCGGCTTGATCGCGTCAGCAGGGCATTCAGGCTCGCACACGCCACAGTCGATGCATTCGTCCGGGTTGATAACCAGCATGTTTTCGCCCTCGTAAAAGCAATCGACGGGGCAAACTTCAACGCAGTCTGTGTATTTGCACTTGATGCAGTTATCAGTGACGACGTAAGTCATCCAAGGCTCCGAAACAGGTCAGGGCGGTCCAGCATGTTTCCCGACAGTTCTCCGCTGTCGCGCAAGAAAATGCTTCCAATCAATCATTTGTACGCATTCTTGCGGTGAACCGCGGGGTTCGTCATGTCGCAAGCGCGAGCGGTTTGGGTAGCGCAGGAACTGCGCTGCCGCAAGGGATGCAACGCACGGCAGTTACTCGGATTTTGCGCCTGAAAGCTGGCCCATATCGTCGTAGAGCTGTCTTGCCGCCGGTGCATTGCCGCGCCGCTCGGCAAAGCCTGTAACCCTTATCACACGAATTCTTTTGTCGAGCGATATGGTGAGAACGTCGCCAGTTTTCACGGGGTGGGATGGTGCCTTTTGGCGGATTCCGCCGACCCGAACGTGGCCGCGCTCGATGAGCTCTGCTGCATTGCTGCGGGTTTTGACCACCCGTGCATGCCACAACCATTTGTCCAGCCGCTGACGATCCAATCGCAGATCACCTTCCGGTCAACTAGCGCTGATCCTTCGACGCAAGCTGCTCCTTGAGCGCAGCCAGCTTCGCAAACGGCGAATTCGGGTCGGCCGGGCGATCGCGTTTCGACGCCTGCGGCTCACTCGACCATTTGCCGGGATTACTCTGACGCCCTTCCGGCTTGCCCTGAAACTTGCCCCTGCCCTGTCCTTGGCCCTGCGGCTTGCCACGGAACGGCTGACGCCCCGCTCCTTCAGTCCGCTCGGTCACTTTCGCATCAACGGCCGGTTTTGCCTGCTGCTCGCGCCGCTTGCGGAAATCCTGATTGCGCTCCCGCCGCTCGCTATCGCGCCGCCCACCATCCGGGCGTTCGCGCTTGCCCTCATTGGCAGGCTTGGCTGCGGCCTCACCCTCGCTTACCGCTGGCTGGGTTTGCGGCTGACGCTGATGACGATTGCGATTGCGATCAGGACGCGGGCGGCGTTCTTCCGATCGTCCGCCTGGACGCCAGACTTCGATCAATTGGGGCTCGGCCGGCGCAGCATCTGCGCGTACTGAAGCTTCCGGCGCTGCGTTTGCATCTGGCGCAGATGACTCAGGTGCAGCTTCCACTACAGGCGGCTGATCGAGTGCGGCTGCTTCGGCAACAGATTCTGCTTCCGGAACAGGTTCAGGCGCAGGAGCCGTCCGAGGCGTTGCTTCCGGCGCGATCATCTCCGGCTCGTGGCCGTCGAGCGCATAAGATTCCGTGTCTGCCGTCTGCGGCGCATCGGTAGCCTGTACGGTCGTTTCGCCCTGTTCTGCAGCTGGAGCTTCAACAACCGGCGTTTCAACAACAGGCGCGACAGGCGGTGGCGGCAGCGCAGGACGGCGATCCATACGATAGCCAAGCGCACGCAGAATCGAGGCGAAGTCCTCGCCCGCCGATCCCGTGAGCGATGTCATCGCCTGCGTCACGACAAAGCCGCGGCCGTCGAATGCTCCGGCAGGTTTTGTGCCCTGTGCACCCTCGCGCCATGACAGCGCCGGACGGATCAGATCGGCCAGGCGCTCCAGAATATCGACGCGCACGGCACGTTCGCCGCACGAGCGATAGCCCAGCACCCGATACGCATCGCGATCGAGTTGCTTGTCGATCGGGAATGACGTGCGGCCACTTCCGGCGAGATGCTGTGCGCCGGAAAGCGCACCAAGATCGGCATTGTCCTGCTTCTGCGCCCAGAGCAGCGATGCAAGGCTGCGCGCTGCAGGCTTCAGCAGACCTGGGAGATAGATGTGATAGGCACCGAACCGCACACCGTATTTGCGTAATGTTGCACGCGAGGGCTGATCGAGATCCTTCATCTCGGCAGCAATCTTCTGCCGTTCGAGCACGCCAAGCGCTTCGACAAGCTGGAACGCGATGCCGCGCGCAATGCCGGTGATGTCCTCCGCCTTCGACATCTCGAAGAGCGGCCCGAGCAGCTTCTCTGTATGCGTCTTCAGCCACAGATCGAGCCTCGCCTGCACCGCATCGCGCGGCGCACCGGTGAGATGCTCGTCGCCAAGAATGCGCAGGCGCGGCAGCAGCACGCTGTCGGAAGATGCCAGACGCGCAACCGCGTCACCGACCCAGCGCACCACTCCGTCAGAGGCAAGAACGAACTGATCGTCCGGCGCACTGGAGAGCCGTTCGGCCCGCGCACCGATCTCACCGGCCAGCGCTTGTTGAGCTGCCGCTTGCAACGCTTTCGCATCGGAGCCGGCGTCGGCCGCCTCTGGCGTAAACATGAATCCGTCGAGGCGGCCGATGGCATGGCCCTCGACGATCACTTCGCCAGTCTTTCCAATTTCAGTATTCAGCATCGTGTTTTCCCGCAGGCGGCGCATCAATACACTGGTCCTGCGGTCAACGAAACGCTCTGTGAGCTTTTCGTGGAGTGCATCGGACAATTTATTCTCGACATCGCGGGAAATGCCCTGCCAATGCTCGGGGTCGGCCAGCCAGTCCGGCCGATTAGCGGCAAAAGTCCATGTCCGTATTTGGGCGATCCGGGCCGATAATGTGTCGATATCGCCATCCGTACGCCGGGTCTGGTCGACTTGCGCGGCAAACCAGTCGTCGGGAATGCGGCCTTTGCGCATCAGGAAGCCAAAGAGCGTGGTGACCAGTTCGGCATGGGCGGAGGGGGCCAGCCTCCGGTAATCCGGCACGAGACAGGCATCCCACAACCGCTCGACCGCCGCAGGCGTTGTCGCCATATCGCGCACATCCGGATCGCGGGCGGCATGATCCAGCACCCGCACGTCCTCCGCCAGCGGTGCACGGGTCAATGCCTCGTGCTGCGGCGTCAGCGACAGCGAAACCTGCAAGGCGCCCAGCGAGGCGAAATCCAGCTTCGAGTTGCGCCATTGCAACATCTTGACGCTGTCGAACGCATGATTCTGCAATGCATTGACAAGTTCATGGTCGAAAGGCGCACAACGGCCAGTGGTGCCAAACGTGCCGTTGCGCGTCGCACGGCCGGCGCGGCCTGCGATCTGCGCGAATTCGGACGGCGTCAGGCGGCGGAATTGATAGCCATCATATTTGCGGTCGGATGCGAAAGCGACGTGATCGACGTCGAGATTGAGTCCCATGCCAATTGCGTCGGTGGCGACCAGATAATCGACATCGCCATTCTGGAACATCTCGACCTGCGCGTTGCGTGTGCGCGGCGAAAGCGATCCCAGAACGACTGCCGCACCGCCATGCTGGCGGCGGATCAGTTCGGCAATCGCATAAACTTCATCGGCCGAAAAGGCGACGATGGCGGTCCTGCGTGGCTGGCGCGTGATCTTGCGATCGCCCGAAAAATCAAGTTGCGACAGCCTCGGCCGCGTGACGATGCTGACGCCCGGCAGCAAACGCTCAATGATCGGCCGCATGGTCGCGGCCCCGAGCAGCAAAGTCTCGTCGCGGCCGCGGCGATTGAGGATACGATCGGTAAAAACGTGACCTCGCTCAAGGTCGGATGCGATCTGAATTTCATCCACCGCCAGGAATGACACATCGAGATCGCGCGGCATCGCCTCGACCGTGGAGACCCAGTACCGCGCATTCGGCGGCTTGATCTTTTCCTCGCCGGTGATGAGGGCAACAGCCTTCACACCGACCCGATCGACGATCTTGTTGTAGACCTCGCGCGCCAGCAATCGCAGCGGCAGGCCGATAATACCGGACGAATGCGCCACCATTCGCTCGATCGCGAGGTGAGTTTTACCAGTGTTGGTCGGCCCGAGCACGGCGGTCACGCCAGTGCCCGGTTTCCGAAGTTCGGGCATCATCGCGGCGACCTCTCCCACGAACTTCGGAAACTAAAGGGCACTGGCACATCTTTAATTCTCGCGCCGCTTATCGACCTGACGTTCCTGGCATCGGATTCTCGGCAGCACTGCAGGAACGTCAGATCGGCGGCACGAGCGCCCGGAGCACGATCGCCGGAGAATGTTGCAAAGGGAGGCGACACAGGCATGAGTCAGGCGATTCCGGCCGAAAACGCGGCGCAAGCGCCTCTTCTATATGAGCTTAGCGCGCATTCTGATCGCAAAATAGGCATCCACTTTTGCGGAATAGGCGCTGAATGATGTCTCACAATGCAACGCCTGTGCGCCGCACTTTAAGTTTGCGAACGAGTCCGGAACGAATCGCGCCCGAATCGGTGACTCGGCGTTCGGCGAGACGATGAAGCGCAATATCTCGCATCTACGCCAGGTTCATGACACTACATCAAGCTTACGATCCAGCGAAGACCGCGCGTCTCGGCCCTCAAATGTTAAACACGCAGTTATCGTCATTACCCCGCGAGTCAACCGGATTCATTCCGCTTGAAGCTCCGACGCTTGGGCTACTGCGTTTTGGATGCGGCTTTCGACGGCGTCGCTACGGTCACGAACTGGATTGCTTCCAGCGCGGCTGTGCCGAATGGCGTCGGCGCGCTCAGCTTGAACGGCACGAGGACCCGCGTGCCGGCGATCGGAGCGAGCCATACTTCCATGTTGCGCTGTGCCTCGAGATATTTGATCGAGGGACGATTGGGTACAAAACCCGAGATCGGTTTAAAATAGACAGCGCAGACCACAACGGGGCCGCTGTAGCCCTTCTCAGCTTTGACCTGTTCCATGCGCTTGAAGTCGAGCTTGAGATCGTAACGCATGCGTCCATCAAAAACCGAAGCGTTGCTGCGGCAGGCATCCTGACTTACCAACTCGCCTGTTCCAGGCACCCGAACCATGGAGCCAACCATCGGATCAATGACGTTGCGCAGATGAGCATCGATGATCGGAAGCCGCTCAGGCATCGCCGGCGGTTGCGGCTCAATACCAAACTCCTTGACTGAGCCGCCAGCCATCAGAAGCTTGATCGTCTCGGACTTTTTGTCAGACGTGATTGTGCTCACATAGGTCGCGGGTACGAATTGACCGCTCACCATGCGGCCCTGCGCAATGGTCGCACCTTTGCCGCTTGACACCATCTTCAGAAGCCCGGAGGAGCCCCCGCTTGCCGAGGCTGAATATTGATCGTCCGAGATCTCGATCGCCCAGTCGCCCTTGCCGACCACCACGCCGGCCAGCGACGCCTCATAGCGCGCCTCCAGACGGCCCTGTGCAGATGCTGGATCGGTGGTGACGCCGTAACCCGTCACGATCAACATGCACATTGTGATCCGAGATCGATGGTCGCGAAGCACGTGCTGGAAGAATTTCAGGGAACTGGACACGTCACGAAATCCTGCTGCAGCGCCCGGCACCGGACTTTGGACGTCCGCTTTTGACCATTACGTGGGCGAATAAGTCGTTTATATGTTCGCCAACACTGCCGCTGCCAAGTGGCTGTCGTTGCTTAAAAATGGCCCATCGGACAGGTTTCTGGAATGAGTCCGCCTTGACGGTCCGCGCCTTGCCGCCTATACGTCCGCGGTTCCTGAAAACGGACGAGATTTCAACCCCCGCGCCGATGCTGAAAAGTATCAGGCTATCCGGGGATGACAGAGGATTTCCGCCATGTCACGGCGTTGCGAATTGACCGGCAAATCGGCTCAGGTCGGTCATAAGGTGAGCCACTCGAACATCAAGACCAAGCGCCGGTTCCTGCCGAACCTGTGCAATGTCACCATGATCTCCGATGCGCTTGGCCGCAATGTGCGCCTGCGTGTCTCGACCAACGCGCTGAAGAGCGTCGATCATCGTGGCGGTCTCGATGCCTTCCTGATCAAGGCAAAGGCTGACGAGCTCTCGCCGAAGGCGGTCGATCTCAAGCGCCAGATCGAAAAGAAGCTCGCCGCTGCGAGCTGACGATCGCTCATCTGCGAATTGCGAATTCAAAGCCGGGCTGATGCCCGGCTTTTTTGTTGAGATAGACCGCGCGCCGAACGCCTCCCGGGTCTAGTTCACCTTGATTCCGGCAGCCCTGACCAGCTCGGCGTTGCTGATAAGATCATCCTTGATCAGCGCATCCATCACAGCCGGCGTCATCGGCGTCGCTTCGACACCCAACGTGCGCAAGCTCTGCTGCATGGCAGGATCGTTCAGTACTTTGGTGCCGGACTTGTAAAGCTTTTCAACAACGTCTCGTGGCGTTTTCGCGGGCATGAAAACACCAATCCAGTTGGTGCTGTCGCCGTTCTTCAGGCCAGCTTCCGCGGGAGTTGGCACGTCCGGCAGTTCAGCCGCGCGCTTGGTGGTGGATACCACAAGTGCACGAACCTGACCGGCGCGGATCAACGGCAGTGCCGTCGCCAGCGGACAGAAATAGTAGTCGATCCGGCCACCAAGAATATCGGCGATCACCTCTGAGCCACCACGATACGGCACATGCTGCGCCTCAATGCCGGCGGCCAGGCGGAATTTTTCTGCGCTGATATGCACCGCACTGCCGACCCCAACCGATCCGTAGGAGATTGCCGCGTCTTTCTTCTTCGCATCGCCGATGAAATCCTGCACCGTCTTCCATGGCCGCGACAGTGGTACGATCATGACATTCGGCAAATAGCCAATCATCAGCACAGACGAGAGGTCCTTGCTGACATCGTAGCTGAGATTGGAAAAGATCGACGGACCGATGGTCAATGCCGAGGAATGGCCAAGAATGCTGTAGCCATCCGGGTCGGATTTCGCGACGACGCCGGTGCCAAGCGTTCCGCCGGCACCTGCGCGATTTTCGACCACGATTGGCTGTCCGAGTTCTATGGCGAGCCGATCGAACACCAGCCGCGGCACGACATCGGTCGCGCTGCCCGCGCCGAACGGGATAACGGCTTTGATCGGTTTCGATGGCCAGTTGGTTTCAGCGTGCGCCACACCAGCCATCAGCATAACGGCGGCAATACAGCTAAGCTTCCGGCTCAATTTCAGGTTGGACTTCACAACTTGCACCTCCATGGTTTTCCCATGGCTCATGCAAATTCCGTTCCCGCGACCGCGCTGGCTATTCCTTGAGCGTAAATTGCAACAGCAGATTGCGTTGGACGACCGAAAAATTGTCGTCGGACATCATGGTCAGCACCGTCTCGCCGGCAGCGGTTTGATGCACGTCCAGCGTTTCCATATTATCGACTTCGTTGCCGAGATCGGCATCGAAGATCTGCGGTCCGTCGAGCATGCGTCCCGGCGCAATGGTGTTCATTGCAATCCGGCGAATCCGGATGCGGACGCCCGTGAGGAGCGAGAATTTCCGCTCCAGAATGAGCAAGTCGCCGCGCGGCAATACAACCGCATCGCTGATATCGAAATCCAGACTGCGCTTGACCGAGAATTGCCCCGGCGAAGGCCCGCCGATCAGAAATCCGATGATGTTGCCCGACGCATCGAGACCGCGCTCTGACAGAGCGATCAGGGAACCTGCGAGCTTGTAGGGCTTCGGTACATAGACCAGCCCCTCAATACCTTTGTTGAAGGGCAGCTTTTGGGCGGCGGCTGGAAGCGTAAGCGGCTGACCCGCGGCGCGCACCCCATCGCGGCCGAAATCGAATTTCAGAATCTGATTGGCGCGTTCGATGCCCACATAAGCGGTACCGCCATCGAGCGCGAGCGACTCCGTATCGAACCACTGCCGCGTTGTGATCGGTTTGCCGTCGGGACCCAGCATCGGCGCGGTTTCGACACCTGTCATGCCAGCCACCTGCGTGCCACGATAGACGAGTTTTCCAGTGAACCAGTCACCCTTGTCACTCAACGCCACAAAGCGCTCACCCGCCGGATCGAGAAACCGGAAGCCGGAAAAGCCGCCAAACCCGCGATGGGGCGACGTCAGAACGACGCCGCCGCGGAACTCCAGCGAGCCGAAACGTGTTCGCGAGCGCTCACGAGTGTCGAACGTAGCAATCTCGCGAGCGGTGACTTCGATCGCGATCGGACCAACAACAGATTCGCTGATCACAGGCTGCGCCGATGCTGGCGACAGCAAAAGCGAACCAAGCGCCAGCGTCAGGAAGGCCGCAAAACGACTGTGCTTCACATGCATGTCATCACGATGCACACGGTCACGAATGCAGACGATGGCGGCGTGGCGCATGTGACGGCGCGGGCGCTTGGGTTTCGCTGAACAGTTCGGCGAGCTTTTCGGTAATTGCACCGCCAAGTTCTTCGGCATCGACAATGGTTACCGCGCGGCGGTAGTAGCGCGTCACATCGTGGCCGATACCGATGGCGATCAATTCGACCGGCGACCGGGTCTCGATTTCTTCGATGATATGGCGCAGATGGCGCTCGAGATAATTGCCGGGATTGACCGACAGCGTGGAGTCATCGACCGGCGCACCGTCCGAAATCATCATCAAAATCTTGCGTTGCTCCGATCGCGCAAGCAGCCGGCGATGCGCCCAATCGAGCGCCTCGCCGTCGATGTTTTCTTTGAGCAGGCCTTCGCGCATCATCAAACCGAGATTCTTGCGCGCACGGCGCCACGGCGCGTCGGCCGATTTATAGATGATGTGACGCAGGTCGTTGAGACGGCCCGGATTGGCCGGCTTCCCGGCAGCAAGCCACGCTTCGCGTGATTGTCCGCCCTTCCACGCCCGTGTGGTGAAGCCGAGAATTTCAACCTTCACGCCGCAACGCTCCAGCGTCCGCGCCAGAATATCGGCGCAGGTGGCCGCAACCGTGATCGGCCGCCCGCGCATCGAGCCTGAATTATCGAGCAGCAACGTGACCACAGTATCGCGGAACGTCGCTTCCTTTTCGTGCATGAACGACAGCGGATGGAACGGATCGGTGACGACGCGCGACAGCCGTGCGGGATCAAGGATGCCCTCCTCGAGGTCGAAATCCCAGGCGCGATTTTGCTGGGCCATCAGACGCCGCTGAAGCCTATTGGCAAGACGCGCAACGATGCCCTGCAAATGCGCGAGCTGCTTGTCGAGATAGCTGCGCAACCGCTCAAGCTCATCGTGCTCGCACAGATCTTCCGCCGCGACGACTTCGTCGAATTTCGGCGCGAATGCATGATATTCCGGTCCGCGCGGTTCGTTGCCACCCCGCGGCTGCGGGCGCGTCACATCGCCCGGCGTGTCGTCATCACCCATATCGCCGTCGTCGAACGTGTCGCTGGCAGATGCCTGCGCACTGTCCATGGCGTTTTCGGACATGTCATCTGCAGTCGATTGCGCCTGGTCCGCGCTCATCTCCTGCGCGTCCTGCCCTTCGGGCGAGCCTTCGTCGCCGGACTGGTTCTTTTCCCCGTCCTTGTTGTCGTCCTCGTTCTCGTCTTCCTCCATCTCGGCGTCGCGATCGTCGCCGAGATCGAGCGCCTGAAGCACATCGTGGATGGCATCGGCAAATCGCGATTGATCCTGGGTCAGACGGCTGAGACGATCAAGCCGCGGTCCGATCTTGTCCTCGAGGATCGGCCGCCAGAGATCGACAACCTTGCGGGCCGCAGCCGGCGGCGGCAGGCCGGTCAACCGTTCGCGCACCATCATCGCCAGCGCATCGGCAAGCGGCGCATCAGCGCGGTCGGTAATCTCGTCGAACTTGCCCCGGTGAAAATGATCGTCGAGCATCGCGGTGAGATTTTTGGCAACACCGGCCATCCGCTGCGAGCCGATTGCCTCAACCCGTGCCTGCTCGACCGCATCGAACACGCCGCGCGCTTGCGGATTGCCAGGCATCAGCTTGCGGTGGATTTTTGCATCATGGCAGGCGATGCGCAGCGCGATCGAATCCGAATGACCGCGAACCACAGCGGCATCGCGCTTGCTCATCTTGCGCGCCGGCTCTGGCAGCCGCGCCTTTCCGGGGGAAAGCCCCGGCCGCTCGGCGGCAAACGTCACTTCCAGTTCAGGAGCCTTGGCGATGGCGCGCAGGCATGACGTGACCGCGCGCTTGAACGGCTCGGTGGGAGCCTCTTTTGAGCCGGTCTTGAACTTGGAGTTCGTGGTCATTCTTCACACTCGTCGTCCCTGCGAAAGCAGGGACCCATAACCGCCCTATCGAATGATTGATTCCTGTCGCGGCGCCAGCACTCAAATCCAGACTTCACAGTGTATGGGTACCCACGTGCGCGGGGACGCCCAACTATTAGCTCAACGCCACGTTGACCGACGACTCGGGCAACTCGACATTGAAGCAGCGTTGATAGAATTCGGCGACCAGCGGCCGCTCGAGTTCGTCGCACTTGTTGAGGAACGTCACACGGAACGCGAAGCCGAGATCGCCTGCGAAAATATCCGCGTTTTCGGCCCAGGTGATGACAGTTCGCGGACTCATCACCGTCGACAGGTCGCCGTTGGCAAATGCATTACGCGTCAGATCAGCCAAGCGCACCATCTTGTTAACGGTGTCACGGCCTTCCTGGGTGCGATAGTGCTTCGCCTTCGCAAGCACGATCTCCACTTCCTCATCATGCGGCAAGTAGTTCAGCGTGGTGACGATCGACCAGCGGTCCATCTGGCCCTGATTGATCTGCTGAGTGCCGTGATAGAGGCCTGACGTGTCGCCGAGGCCAATGGTGTTTGCGGTCGAGAACAGTCGGAATGCCGGATGCGGCTTGATGACCTTGTTCTGGTCGAGCAGCGTCAGACGGCCCGAGACTTCAAGCACGCGCTGGATCACGAACATCACATCAGGACGGCCTGCGTCGTATTCGTCGAACACCAGAGCGACATTGTGCTGAAGCGCCCAAGGCAGAATGCCGTCGCGAAACTCAGTGACCTGCTTGCCGTCCTTGACGACGATCGAGTCCTTGCCGACCAGATCGATACGGCTGATGTGGCTGTCGAGGTTGACGCGCACGCATGGCCAGTTCAGCCGCGCGGCAACTTGCTCAATGTGCGTCGACTTTCCGGTGCCATGGTAACCCGTCACCATCACGCGGCGGTTTTTGGAGAAACCCGCCAGAATCGCAAGCGTGGTGGCGCGATCGAACCGGTAATCCGCATCGACATCGGGAACGTGGGAATCGACCTCGGAATAGGCTGGGACCTCCATGTCGGAATCGATCCCAAAGACCTGCCGCACCGACACTTTCATGTCAGGCAATCCGGTTATTTCGCTGGTCGCGGTGGCGGCGCTCATCAATCCTCCATGGCGTCGGGGCATTCCCGAAACCAGACGTTACATGTGGCTGCGGTCAGGGCTGTTGCTGCAACCTAGCAGACAGTCGCGGGCGGCAGAAGCCTTCGGCCTATGCAAAGTTCTTGAACACTATCATCAAGATAGGTCCGGATTGCAGGTTTGGAAAGCCTGCCTTGCGAATTCACGCAGCAAACTGGAAGGCCCGGAGGCGCGGAATTAAGTCGCAAAGCGCCAGCGTTAGCTGCGCGAAATCGTCTTCAGATAATTATACGCCTTGATGATCTCGATCAGCCGGTCTTCGGTCGATCGATCGCCGCCATTGGCATCGGGATGATGCTGTTTCACCAGCGCCTTGTAGCGGGTCTTGATCTCTGCGGTGGTGCAACTGCCTTCAAGGCCCATCACCTGAAGCGCCTTGCGCTCGGCATTGAAGATCTTGCGCGTTTCTTCCTTCACCTTGGCTTCAGGACCAGGCCGCCAGCGTCCGCGCCCATTGAGTTCGCTGAATACGCTGAAAGGATCGGATGCACCGTCGAGATCGTCGTTGGTCTTGCCGCGGCCCTTTTTGGTGCCGCCGTTAGCACCCATCTTCCAGGTCGGACGATGACCGGTCAGGGCATCCTTCTGGTAGCGCGCGACGTCATCGGTGCTCATGCCCGAGAAGAAGTTATAAGACTGGTTGTATTCGCGGACGTGATTGAGACAGAACTGCCAGTAGTCCCGCTCCTGCCCACGGCCTTTCGGCGCGCGATGGGCACCGACCGCCTCGCAACCGGGCCACTGGCACGCAGTCGTCTCCGGACGCACCGGGGCCGCGCGTTTGCCCGCGGGCTTGATGCGAATGCGGTCGAAGAATTTCGATGAATCAATCGGCATGGGCTCAGTGTGGCGGTTCAGAAGTTCTATTCAGTATAGCCGCGAGTTCGACAATAGAACTTCCGAACCACAGCCATACTGAAATTGTTTCATTTGTTAGTGGCCTTTCGAATCCGAGGTTCGCAAGGGCGGTCGCTGCTGTATCTTACGAACCTCGGATTCGGGACACTAACCAACTTTGACTACGCAATCCCAAAGGCTTCAAGTCTTGACATCGCACGAACCGGCTTTCGCGTCGAATTTTAACGAATCTCGCGGCTGCCGCCGGATTGCCACGACATCCACAAGTGACGACGCACGCAATTGACGAACGGTAGACGAAACCGTTAAGCCGAATTCATGACCGTCAAGGATACCATCACAAAGAAGTTGAGCGAAGCTTTCGCTCCGGCTCAAATCGACGTGACGGATGAATCGCATCTCCATGCCGGGCATGCTGGCCACCGGCCGGGCGGCGAGACGCATTTCAGGGTTTATATTGTGTCGCCGAGCTTCGAAGGGAAGACCCGGATCGAACGGCATCGCATGGTCAATACCGCTTTGGCTGCCGAACTGGCGGACCGGGTCCATGCTCTCGCCATCAAGGCGCATGCGCCGGGCGAAGCGCCGCCCAATAGATAATCGCGAAAACCTGCCTAGAACGACGTGCCCGCGCGGCGCGGACGCCGTTCCTCGATTTCAGCCTCTTTCGGAACCGGCACGATTCGCAACGCGGTGATGCGGTTGCGCTCGCGGCGAAGCACGCGAAAACGGAAACCGTGGAAGGTGAAATTCTGCCCGCGTTCCGGGATCGAGCGCGCCTCGTGAATGACGAGGCCGGCGATCGTGGTTGCCTCTTCGTCCGGGAGGTGCCAGTCCATCGCACGATTGAGATCGCGGATCGGCACCGAACCATCCACCACCACCGAGCCGTCGGGCTGCGCACGCACGCCGGCGACGACGATATCATGTTCGTCGGAGATATCGCCGACGATCTCCTCCAGAATATCCTCGAGTGTGACGAGGCCCTCCATCTCGCCGTACTCGTCAACGACAAGCGCGAAGTGGGTCTTGCGGCGGCGGAAGGCCTTGAGTTGCTCGGACAGCGGCCGCATCTCGGGGACGAACCAGGGCGGTGAAGCGATGGCGGCGACATCGACCTTGGAGATATCGCCTTCGGCGCTGCGGATCGCCCGAAGCAAATCCTTCGCATGCAGAACGCCGACAATGTTTTCCGGCTTCTCGCGCCAGAGCGGAATACGGGTGAACTCAGTCGCCAGCACTTCGCGAACCAGTTCCTCCGAGGGCAGATCGGCGTTGATCATCACCATTTCAGTGCGGTGAACCATGACGTCCGAAACATGAAGCTCAGCTAGGTCAAGCAAGCCGCCGAGCATGTCGCGGTCCTGCTTTTCCACGCCGCCTTCGTGGTGCATCAGATCGACGGCGCCGCGCAACCGCTCGGTCGGCGACAGCAACGACTGGTTGTCGCCAATCGGCACGCGCAGAATTTTGAGCAGCACCCGGACGATCGATTCGACGACCGTCAGCAGCGGCGCCAGAATGATGACGAGCCAGCTCATCGGCCGCGCCACGATCAATGCGACACGATCGGGTGCGTTGAGAGCGATGGTCTTGGGCAAGACTTCCGCGAAAATAATCACCAGCACCGACATGACCGCGGTGGCGTAAAGCACGCCGACCTCGCCGAACAAGGCGGTCAACACGCCGGTCGCCAGCGCGGATGCGCCGATGTTGGCGAGATTATTACCGATCAGAATGCCGCCGATCATGCGTTCGCGCGCATTCAACAAATAGCCAACAACACCGGCCTCGCGAACTCCCTGCTTCTCAAGCCGCAACATGCTGGCGCGCGACGATCCGGTCAGCGCAGTTTCGCTTGCCGAGAAAAACGCGGAAACAAAAAGGCAACCCAGCACGATAAAAAAGGAGATCCAGAGCATAGCCGGTCCTTAATCGATCTTGCGTGAGAGTTCTTTCGCCAAAAAGCTGCGCACTTTGGCAGGATCGACATCGGCAGCGATCACGGCCTTGCCGATAGCCTCGAGCAGAATGAAGGTCAGCTTGCCGCGCTTGACCTTCTTGTCCTGCGCCATCAACGTCATCAGCGTATCGGCGTCCGCCAGCCCTTCCTGCGCCAGGCCGGCCACATCCTGCAAGCACGTCGGCAGACCGACGTCCACAAGATGATGCTCAAGGCGCTCAACATCGGAACCCGGGATCATTTCCAGTTCGGCCGACAGTTTAGCCGCTAGCACCATGCCGATCGCAACGCCTTCGCCATGAAACAGCCGATCGGAAAATCCGGTCGCAGCTTCGAGCGCATGGCCAAACGTGTGCCCGAGATTGAGCAACGCCCGTTCGCCGGTCTCGCGTTCGTCGCGGGCGACGATCGCCGCCTTGGCGCGGCAACTCGTAGCGATTGCGTGCTCTCGCGCGCTGCCGCCACTGAAAATTTCCGCGTGATTAGCTTCAAGCCAGCTGAAGAAGGCCGCGTCGCCAAGCGCGCCATATTTCGCGACTTCAGCATATCCGGCCCGGAACTGCCGGGGCGGAAGAGTATCGAGCACAGCCGTGTCGGCAACCACCAGAACAGGCTGGTGAAATGCGCCGACGAGATTCTTGCCGCGCGGCGAGTTGATACCGGTTTTGCCTCCGACCGAAGAATCAACCTGTGCGAGCAGCGATGTCGGCACCTGCACGAAGTCCACGCCGCGACGGACGACTGAGGCTGCAAATCCGCCCAGATCGCCGACCACGCCACCGCCGAGCGCGATGACGAGATCGTTGCGCTCGATCTTCGCCCCGATCAGTCCTTCGCTGACTTCTTCAAGGACCGCATAGCTTTTCGATGCTTCGCCTTCACCGACGACAATGCGCGAAGTTGGGACGCCCGCCTCAGCAAGCGATGCTTCGGCTTGCGGCAACCAGTGCCTGGCGACCGAACGATCGGTCACGATCGCTGTGCGGGCGCCGGGACGCAGCGCTGCGATGCGCTGGCCCAGCGACCGCAATATATCGCGACCGATGACGATGTCGTAGGAACGGTCGCCGAGCGCGACATCGACGACAACCGGAGAACTCGTTTTAATCGGCGCTGTCATTGCTTTTCCGTTGGTCCCGCTGCGCCCAGACGGGCATGCAGCGCTTCGGCACATTCGTCGACGATCTTTTCGTGCGGAACATCGCGCGACAGGATTTCAATATCGGCTTGCTGATAGAACGGCTCGCGCTCGACGATCAATCGCGCGATGGTGGCAGCTGGATCTGGCGTTTGCAGCAACGGCCGGTCGGCACGCCGCTTGACACGGCGGAACACTACATCGGCTTCGGCCTTGAGCCAGATCGATACACCACTCCGGGATATCCGCTCGCGAGTCTCGGCTCGCAGAACCGCACCACCGCCTGTCGCCAGCACTGACGGCCCGTTGTCGAGCAACCGCGCAATGACCCGCGCCTCACCGTCGCGGAAATACTGCTCGCCATGTGCTGCAAAAATGTCCGGGATCGACATGCCAGCAGCGGCCTCAATCTCGTGATCGGCATCGACGAACGGCAGCTTCAGTCGCGCGGCCAGCCGCCGCCCGATCGTGGACTTGCCGGCACCCATCATTCCGACGAGCACGATCGAGCGCGCGCCAAGCGAGCGCGCGATTTCCGCATCTGCGGCCGAGCAGGCAAACTGCGACGGGGCCGGTTCAGTCATCTCAACCCTTCCGATGCTGTCGTATACTACCCTGCGGCACCCACTTGCCAGAGCCTCGGGCAGTGTCTTGCGTTACCAAAGCGAACATGGTGGTAGTCAGGCCTTGGCCGCTTCCAGCGCTGCTAAAGCGCAGCCAGGTCCAATTCTTGTCAGGTCTAACCGCATGCCTAGCCTGATCCGCTTTCTGGTTGTCGTGGGCGTCATCGGCGGACTGATTTATGGCGGCCTCTATTCGCTGGCCAATTTTGTTAACCCGAAGCCACGGGAGATCGTCGTAACAGTTCCGCCGGACCGATTTCTGAAAAAATAAGTCTGCTGCGAGGGCATGATGCCAAGTGCCAAAACTCCCGTCGCTAAAACTCCGGTGGCCAGGAATTCGGATGTCCGCCTGACGACGCTGTTTCTTGATATGCTGGCAGCCGAACAAGGCGCAGGCAGCAACACGCTCGACGCTTATCGTCGCGACCTGGAAGACCTGTCGTCGTTCCTCGGCAATCGCAAAGCATCCTTCGCATCGGCGAGTACCGAAGACCTGCGCGCATTTCTCGCCGATCTCGATGCTCGCGGATTCAAGTCGGCCAGCGTCGCGCGGCGGCTGTCGGCTATCCGCCACCTGCATCGTTTCATGCTCAACGAGCGTATGCGCAAGGACGATCCCGCGGCGATTCTGTCAGGTCCGAAACGCGGCCGCGGTTTGCCGAAGGTTCTGTCGATTGCCGATGTCGATCGGCTGCTGGGGAAGGCGAAAGAACTCACCGAAGCGCCTGGCCTTTCATCTTTGCAAATGTTGCGCGCGAAGCGCCTCGCGTGCCTGCTCGAAGTACTTTACGCCACGGGCCTGCGCGTGTCGGAGCTGGTTTCGCTTCCACTCTCGGCAGCACGGCGCGATGCACGCATGATCGCTGTCCGCGGCAAGGGCGACAAGGAGCGGCTGGTGCCGCTCAACGACGCCTCCAAACAATCGATGATCGACTATCTTGCCGCGATCGATGTTGCCCGCACGGAAAACAAAAACGCCGCAGCGAATTCCAAATGGCTATTTCCGTCGTTCGGCGAAAGCGGCCATCTCTCGCGCCAGCACTTTGCACGCGAACTGAAAGAGCTTGCGGCAACGGCGGGGCTTTCACCGCGACTGGTGAGTCCCCATGTCCTGCGGCATGCGTTCGCAAGCCACCTGCTTCACAACGGCGCGGACCTGCGCATCGTTCAGACACTGCTTGGGCATACCGATATTTCAACCACGCAAATTTACACCCATGTGGTTGAGGAACGGCTCAAGAGTCTGGTACGCGATCTCCATCCTCTGGCCGAAAAGTAATCTCCGCACAGCATCGGTATTTCTCCCGCACACAGCTTGACTTGGGAGACCCCTGAGGCCAGTTTCCCGCCGCCTGTGGCCCTTGGCGACAGTTGCGGGCGGGTGGCGTGATCCAATCATCGATTGCCCGCGGCGGTTGCCGGAAAGCTTTTTCGATCAACGACTTGCAAGCGGCCAACAAGCACCACGCGCGCACCGCTCCGCAGAATAAAGCCCCAATCTTCCTCCACTATTGGACCCAATGCGAAGCTATCTCGATTTTGAAAAACCGGTCGCCGAACTCGACGCGAAAGTCGATGAGCTGCGCGCGCTCGCGGCAACCGGTAGCGATATCGGCGACGAGATTTCGCGAATCGAGGACAAGGCCGCGGAAGCGCTGAACGAGCTCTATGCCAATCTCTCGCCGTGGCAGAAGACTCAGGTCGCGCGGCATCCGCAGCGGCCGCACTGCATCGATTACGTCCAGTCACTGATCACCGATTTCACACCGCTGGCCGGCGACCGCAAGTTCGGCGATGACGAAGCAATGGTCGGCGGCTTCGGACGCTTCCGCGGCGAAAGCATCTGCGTGATCGGACAGGAAAAGG
This sequence comes from Hyphomicrobiales bacterium, assembly GCA_021732625.1. Lineage (GTDB taxonomy): Bacteria > Pseudomonadota > Alphaproteobacteria > Rhizobiales > Xanthobacteraceae > SG-bin9. The sequence continues at coordinate 4,868 of JAKFUP010000105.1, read as the reverse complement.
GATCGAGCACCGAGAGCCGCCTGAAACATAATTTTGGTATGGCGCGGCCGGAGGGCTATCGCAAAGCGGTGCGGCTCATGGAGATGGCCGACCACTTCGGCATTCCGGTGCTCTCGCTGGTCGATACCGCCGGCGCCTACCCGGGCATTGGTGCGGAAGAGCGCGGACAGGCCGAAGCGATCGCACGCTCGACGGACACGTGCCTGCAGCTTGGCGTTCCCAACATCGCGGTGATCATCGGTGAAGGTGGCTCGGGCGGTGCCATTGCCATTGCCACCGCCAGTCGCGTGATGATGCTGGAGCACGCCGTCTACAGCGTGATCTCGCCAGAGGGGGCAGCATCGATCCTTTGGCGCGATGCCGCCAAAGCGCAGGATGCCGCCACCAATCTCAAAATCACCGCGCAGGATCTGGCGCGGTTCGGCGTCATCGACAATATCCTGAAGGAACCGGCCGGCGGCGCCCATCGGGACCCGACCGCAATGATCGCAACCGCAGGCGAGGCAATCGCCAGTGCCCTGGACGACCTGCGCCACCTCGATCCGGCAACGGTCCGCAACCAGCGGCGGCAGAAGTTTCTGAGTATTGGCCGCAAGCTCGCCTGACGGGACACCATGACCAACCGAAGCGTCCGGCCCCGAAATCGGGCTTTTTCTGGGCGCGTGCTGAGCCAAAACTCTAATTTTACCAGCCATTTACCATTGCTGCCGCGGTTTGCCCCCGTTCGTGGGCGTTTGCTTGCGAGCAAGGTCACTTAAGGCTAATAATCAACGAAATTGCTTCATGGTTTTAGATGCTTTTGGGGACCGCATCGTGCGCGGTTGATCCGTGAAGCTTGGAGTCGGGTTTTTGATATCTCGCAATTCCGCTCGCGTGCTAACGACCGCCGCCGCTCTTACGGCTGCACTCGTGCTCGCCGGTTGCGACACCGATAGTCTGTCGACCAACGCCAAGGCGCTGCGTCCAATCCCCGACAGGCTCGTCACCGAGATACAGAAGAAAGATATGGAAACGCAGTCGCCGATGCTGGTGCGGCTGTTCAAGCAGGAAGCCGAGCTTGAAGTCTGGAAGCAGACTCGCTCTGGCCAATACGCGTTGCTGAAGACCTATCCGATCTGCCGCTGGTCGGGTGACCTCGGCCCCAAGGTCAAGGAAGGCGACAGGCAGGCACCGGAAGGTTTCTACACGATCACGCCAGCGCAGATGAATCCACAATCGCAATTCTACCTGGCGTTCAACATGGGCTACCCGAACGCGTTTGACAAAGCACTCGGCCGCACCGGTTCGCAACTGATGGTCCACGGCGACTGCTCATCGCGCGGTTGCTATGCCATGACCGACGAACAGATTACCGAAATCTACGCACTTGGCCGTGAATCGTTCTTCGGTGGACAGCGCGCGTTTCAAGTGCAGGCCTATCCGTTCCGGATGACGCCGCAGAACATGGCGAAGCATCGCGGCAGCCCGCATATGGCGTTCTGGCGCATGATCAAGCAGGGCTACGATCATTTCGAAGTGACGCGGCAGGAGCCGAAAGTCGACTTCTGCGAGAAGCGCTACGTGTTCGACGCGCAGCAGCCGGCCAACTCGACCAAGCCGCTGAACTTCAGATCCGACGGCGCATGTCCTGCCTATGAGATACCGGCGGAAATCGCGGACGCAGTCAGGGACAAGCAGCGTCAGGACGATTCCAAGGTCGCCGAGCTGATCTCGCGCGGCACACCTGCGGCCCGCTCGCGAGCCGGCATCGACGGCGGCATGCATCCAGTGTTTGCCACCAAGCTGCCGAATGCGGACACGATCGCGTTGCCGGACAGCGACAGCACCGCCTACACCATCGCCGCATATCAGCCGGCACCCGGCACGATCCCGTCGCACGTCAATCCGCCACGCTCGCCCGACCAGCCTGTGTCGGCATTCGGATCCGCACCCAACAGCAACAGCGAGCCCTACGTTGCTGTGCCTGCATCAACCGCAACGGCGGCGCGTAACACGACCGCACCGGCAGAGACCGCCTCACCGCCGAAAAAAGGCTTCTTCAGCACCCTTGCCGAGAAGGTTGGACTGCGGAGCGCACCGGAGGCCAAGCCGCTGCCCCCGCCGAAACCCGCACCTGCTCCACGCGCGGTCGCCACGGCCAAAAAAGACGCGAAACCTGAAGCCAAGCCGACGACGGCCGCTCCGAAGGCTGTCGCAAACGCCAAGCCTGAAAATGGCAAACCCGAGACCACAACTTCGGCTGCGCCCGCGCAATCGTCGCAGTCGATCGCCGGTGCCCAACCTGTCGTTCCTGGCAACACGTTCGACAACCGCTGGACCAATTTCCGATAACGGGCACGACCCGTTACGACTGCGGCCGTGCACGCACTCATACATTCGAATCAAAACGGCCGGTCACTGGACCGGCCGTCTGCATTCCATAACGCCCGCGACTGCCAACGATCAAGTGTACTTACCGTGGCAGTGCTTGTATTTCTTGCCCGAGCCGCAGGGACAATCTTCGTTGCGCCCGACCTTGCCCCAGGTCGCCTGATTGTTCGGATCGCGCTCTTCCGCGCCGACCGGTACCAGTGATGCATTCGCAAACGCCATTTCGTCTTCGCCGGTGTTGGGATCGAGCTTGTGCGCTTCCATCTGAGGCAGCTGCGGCTGCCGCTCCTCCGGAGGCACAATCTCGACGCGCATCATCTGAGCCGTGACCGCCTCGCGCAAATGCGCGATCAGGTTCTCAAACAGCGTAAAGGCTTCCGATTTGTATTCCTGCAGCGGATCGCGCTGACCGTAACCGCGCAGGCCGACCACCTGACGCAGATGGTCGAGCATCAGCAAATGCTCGCGCCAGAGGTGATCCAGCGTCTGCAACAGGATCGACTTCTCGACGTACCGGATAACGTCCGGACCCCACTGCGCGACCTTTGCGGCCATGTGTTCATCGGCGTGTTTCTCGATACGCGCCAGCATCTCCTCGTCGGCGATCCCTTCTTCCTTGGCCCACTCATCGACCGGCAGATCGAGGTCCAGCACACGCTTCAGCTCTTCCTTGAGACCCGCGACATCCCACTGCTCGGCATACGCCTGTTCGGGCACGTGCTTGGTCACAAGGTCGTCGATCAGCGCGTGGCGCATGTCGGTAACAGTCTCGGCGACGTTATCGTCCTTCATCAGGTCGATACGCTGCTCGAAGATCACCTTGCGCTGGTCGTTCTGGACGTTGTCGAACTTCAACAGGTTTTTACGGATGTCGAAGTTGCGCGCCTCGACCTTCTGCTGCGCCTTTTCCAGCGCCTTGTTGATCCACGGATGGATGATTGCTTCGCCTTCCTGCAATCCAAGGCGCTGCAGCATGGTATCGAGCCGATCCGACCCGAAAATGCGCATCAAATCGTCGTCCAGCGACAGGAAGAACTTCGAGCGGCCGGGATCGCCCTGACGGCCGGAGCGGCCGCGGAGCTGATTGTCGATGCGCCGCGATTCATGGCGTTCCGAGCCCATGATGTAGAGCCCGCCGGGCTTGGTGATCGTCTTCGCAGGCTTGCTGCCCTTGGCTGGTTCGATCTCGACCGTTTCCTCGGCGTTCAGCACGATGTTACGGAATTTCTCGACGTCAGCCTTGATCGCAGCGATCTTCGCCTGCTTTTCCGTTTCATCGGTAATGCCCGCTGTTTCCAGCGCGATCCGCATATCGAGCGAGCCGCCGAGTTTGATGTCGGTGCCGCGACCGGCCATGTTGGTGGCAATCGTGATCGCGCCCGGAATGCCGGCCTCGGCGACGATGTAGGCTTCCTGCTCGTGGAACCGCGCGTTCAGCACCGCAAACAGCTTCGCCGGCTTGTTGTTGCGCGCCGCCGTGTAGAGCTTCTCCAGCGCCTTGGCGTCGGCGAAATCGATCTGCTTGTAGCCGTTCTTCTTCAGATACTCGGCAAGAGTTTCGGATTTTTCGATCGACGCCGTGCCGACCAGAACGGGCTGCAGCCGCGCATTGGCCCGTTCGATCTCGGCAAGAACCGCAGCGTACTTCTCGTTGGCCGTGCGATAGACCTCGTCGTCTTCGTCAAGACGGGCGACCGCAACGTTGGTCGGAATCTCGCGCACCTCAAGCTGATAGATGTCGAAAAATTCGTCGGCCTCGGTCGAGGCGGTTCCCGTCATGCCCGCAAGTTTTTCGTACATGCGGAAATAATTCTGGAATGTGATCGAGGCCAGCGTCTGGTTTTCCGGCTGGATCGGCTGATGTTCTTTCGCTTCCAGCGCCTGATGCAGGCCTTCCGAGTAGCGGCGGCCGGGCATCATGCGGCCGGTGAATTCATCGATAATGACGACCTCACCATCGCGGACAATGTAATCCTTGTCGCGCGTGAACAACGAATGGGCGCGCAGGCCCTGATTAACGTGATGCACGGTCGAGACGTTTTCGATGTCGTAAAGCGAAGCGCCCTTTAGAAGTCCGTCGTCGCGCAGCATGGTCTCGAGCTTTTCCATGCCGCCTTCGGTGAGCGCCACCGTGCGCTGCTTCTCATCGACGTCGTAGTCGGATTTGTCGAGCTTCGGAATGTAGGCATCGATGGTGTTGTAGAAATCGGAGCGGTCGTCGAGCGGACCGGAAATGATCAGCGGCGTGCGCGCTTCGTCGATCAGGATCGAGTCGACTTCGTCGACGATGGCAAAGAAATGACCGCGCTGGACCATGTGTTCCAGCCCGTACTTCATGTTGTCGCGCAGATAATCGAAGCCGAATTCATTGTTGGTGCCGTAGGTGATATCGCAAGCGTAGGACGCCTTGCGCTGCCCATCGTCAAGACCATGGACGATGATACCGGTGGTCATGCCGAGGAAACTGTAAACCTGCCCCATCCATTCCGCGTCGCGCT
>JAKFUP010000023.1 GCA_021732625.1 Hyphomicrobiales bacterium | reverse complement strand
GGCGGAGCGCCATCTCGCCGCTGAATTCGGCAGCGACCTCGTCGATCATACCACTTACGTGCTCGCCTCCGACGGCGACTTGATGGAAGGCATCAGCCAGGAAGCCATCGCGCTCGCCGGCCATCTCAAGCTCAACAAACTGATCGTGCTGTTCGACGACAACGGTATTTCCATCGATGGTCCGCTGTCGATTGCCGACTCGGTCGATCAGGTCGCGCGCTTCAAGGCGGCCGGATGGGCTGCCGAGCGCATCGACGGCCACGATGCCAAAGCTATCGCGGACGCGATCACCCGCGCCCAGAAGGCCGATCGTCCGACGCTGATCGCATGCAAGACGATCATCGCCTATGGCGCGCCGACCAAGGCTGGCTCGGAAAAGTCACACGGCTCCCCGCTTGGTGCTGACGAAATCGCCGGCACACGCAAGAAACTCGGCTGGGATGCCGCACCGTTCGAGATTCCCGCTGACATCCTGCAGGCATGGCGCACGGCCGGATCGCGTGGCACAGCGCAACGCGACGACTGGAGCCGCCGTCTGCTGGCCCGCGATGCGACGACCCGTTCCGAATTCAGCCGCCGCGCCAGCGGTGAGTTGCCGTCGCGCGCGCTGAATGACGCCGTCGCCAAAATGAAAGAAGCGCTGGCGGCAGCACCAAAGGAAATTGCGACACGCACGTCATCAGAACAGGTGCTCGATGTCCTAACCGCAGCGGTGCCGGAGATGATGGGTGGCTCGGCCGATCTGACGGGCTCCAACAACACCCGCGCCAAGGGCATGGTGGCATTCTCGGCCAATAACTATGGCGGGCGCTACGTGCATTACGGCATCCGTGAGCATGGCATGGCGGCTGCGATGAACGGCATGGCGCTGCATGGCGGCATCATACCCTACTCCGGCACGTTCCTGGTGTTCTCCGATTATCTGCGTCCGGCGCTGCGTCTCGCTGCGCTGATGGGCGAACGTGCGATCCACGTGCTGACCCACGACTCGATTGGTCTAGGCGAAGACGGACCGACCCACCAGCCGGTCGAACATGTGGCGGCGTTGCGCGCAATCCCGAACTGCAATGTGTTCCGGCCGTGCGACACAGTGGAGACGCTGGAATGCTGGCAGCTTGCGCTCGAGGCCAAGGATCGCCCGAGTGTGTTGGCACTCACCCGCCAGAATCTGCCGCAACTGCGCCTGACGGACGATAAGGACAATCGCTGCGCGGCTGGCGCTTATGAGCTTGCTGCCGCCGAGGGTGGCCCCGCCAAAGTGTCGATCTTCGCTTCCGGCTCGGAAGTATCGACCGCAATGGGCGCGCGCAAGCTGCTGATGGAACGGGGCATCGCCACCCGCGTCGTCTCCGTGCCCTGCATGGATCTGCTGCTTGAATCCACAGATGAAGCTCGCGCCAAAATTATCGGCAATGCGCCGGTGAAAGTTGGAATTGAAGCCGCTATCCGCATGGGTTGGGACGCCATCATCGGCGCCGACGGCATTTTCATCGGCATGAATGGTTTCGGCGCCAGCGCGCCGGCCAAGGACCTCTACAAGCATTTCGGCATTACCGCCGAAGCCGCCGCAGACGCCGCCCAGAGGCGCTTGGGTTAGTCTGTTCGTCATATCGTGTTGAGCATGATCCGATCCGAAAGCCGATATCCACTTTTCGGGATCATACTGCCAGTTGAGCTAGCCCAAAAAACAGGCTAGCTAGTTCCTCATTACCAACCGTCGCCGCCCGGCAGAACCGGGCGACAGAGGCTTTTGCCGCAGGATGCTGGAACTTCCGGTCAACCGGAGGATTTCTGCAATTCGAGGGAGAACATCATGGCAATCCGGGTCGCCATCAATGGATTTGGCCGTATCGGCCGCAACGTGCTGCGCGCGATCATCGAAGCGAAGCGCACCGATATCGAGGTCGTCGCGATCAACGATCTCGGCCCGGTCGAAACCAACGCTCACCTGCTGCGTTTCGACAGCGTGCATGGCCGCTTCCCCGGCGAGGTCAAAGTCGATGGCGACACGCTCGATCTCGGCCACGGCAAGATCAAAGTTTTAGCAGTTCGCGATCCCGCCACGTTGCCCTGGAAAGACCTTGGCATCGACATCGCGATGGAATGCACCGGTATCTTCAGCGCCAAGGCCAAGGCTTCCGCGCACTTGACCGCTGGAGCCAAGCGCGTGCTGGTCTCCGCACCGTCGGACGGCGCTGACGCGACCATCGTCTACGGCGTCAATCACGACACCCTGACGAAAGATCACCTCGTCGTCTCGAACGGCTCGTGCACGACGAACTGTCTCGCGCCGGTCGCGAAAGTTCTGAATGACACTGTCGGCATCGAGACCGGCTTCATGACCACGATCCATGCCTACACCGGCGACCAGCCGACGCTCGACACCATGCACAGCGATCTCTATCGCGGCCGTGCAGCAGCGTTGTCGATGATCCCGACCTCGACCGGTGCGGCCAAGGCCATCGGCCTCGTGCTGCCGGAGCTTAAAGGCAAGCTCGACGGCGTCGCTATCCGCGTGCCGACGCCGAACGTCTCGGTGATCGATCTCAAGATCGTCGCCAAAAAGTCAACCACGGTCGAGGAAATCAACGGCGCAATGAAGCGCGCTGCCGCTCAGGAACTCAAGGGCATCCTTGGGACCACGTCGCAACCGAACGTCTCGATCGACTTTAATCACGACCCGCACTCGTCCACTTTCGCGTTCGACCAGACCAAAGTGCAGAACGGAACGCTGGTTCGCGTGTTGTCCTGGTACGACAACGAATGGGGTTTCTCCAACCGCATGGCCGACACGGCAGTGGCGATGGGCAAGCTGATTTGATTTTGTTCTGAACCATCATCCTGAGAGGGCTGCGCCATGCGCTACCCTCGAAGGTGGCGAGTGAAGGTAGCGTCAATGACACGTTCGTTCCGCACGCTCGACGATGTCGATGTCAAGGGCAAGCGCGTGCTGCTGCGCATCGATCTCAATGTCCCGATGGCGGACGGCAAGGTCAGCGACACCACCCGTATCGAGCGCATTGCGCCAACGATTACGGAAATTTCAAGCAAGGGCGGCAAGGTCATCATCCTCGCCCACTTCGGCAGGCCCAAGGGCCGCGACCCGAAGGAAACGCTCAGGCCTGTCGCGACAGCCCTTGGCCACATCGTCAAGAAGCCGGTCGCTTTCGCAAACGATTGTGTTGGCCCCGACGCCGAGAAGGCCGTGGCTGCGATGAAAGACGGCGACATTCTCTGCCTTGAAAACACACGCTTCCATCCGCAGGAAGAAAAAAACGATCCGGCGTTTGTCGCGCAGCTCGCCAAGCTCGGCGACATCTGGGTCAACGAGGCTTTCTCCGCCGCGCACCGCGCCCACGCTTCGACCGAAGGCCTCGGTCGTAAGCTTCCCGGCTATGCCGGCCGCACCATGCAGGCCGAACTCGATGCGCTCGGCAAAGCGCTCGACCATCCGAAGAAGCCGGTCATCGCCATCGTCGGTGGGGCAAAGGTCTCGACCAAACTCGAGCTGCTCGAAAACCTCGTCACCAAGGTCGATGCACTGGTGATTGGCGGCGGTATGGCGAATACCTTCCTGCATGCCCAAGGCATCCAGATCGGTAAGTCGCTGGCCGAGAAAGATCTCGCGCCGACAGCGCTGCGCATTATCGACAAAGCCGAAGCAGCAAGTTGCGCGATCATCCTTCCCGTCGATGCGACGGTGGCGTTTCACTTTGCAGCCAATGCGCCGTCGCACGCCTACGGCCTCGACGCCATTCCGCATGACGGCATGATCCTCGATGTCGGGCCGCTGTCGATCGAGCGCGTCAAGTCAGCGATCGACGACGCCAGTACGCTGGTCTGGAACGGCCCGCTCGGCGCTTTCGAAATGACGCCATTCGATAGGGGCACAGTCGCGGCCGCAAAGCATGCGGCTGCACGCACCAAATCCGGCAAGCTGATTTCGGTGGCGGGCGGTGGAGATACCGTTGCCGCACTCAATCAGGCCGGCGTCGGCGGCGATTTCACCTATGTCTCGACCGCAGGCGGCGCATTTCTGGAATGGATGGAAGGCAAACCGCTGCCGGGTGTCGATGTGCTGCGCTCCTGAGCGCCATCGACATTGCAGCGAATGTTATGAGAAATGACGTTATGAGAAAATCGGATTACTAAAGCACTCAACAAAAGAACCCGCCCGAGAGAATATCATGGCCCGTATCACGCTGCGTCAGCTCCTCGATCATGCCGCCGAACACGATTACGGCGTACCCGCCTTCAACATCAACAACATGGAGCAGGCGCTCGCGATCATGGAGGCGGCCAATGGCGTCGATGCGCCGGTGATCATTCAGGCCTCGCGCGGCGCGCGATCCTACGCCAACGACATCATGCTCAAGCATATGATGGATGCAGTCACGGAAATCTATCCGCACATCCCCGTCTGTGTGCATCTGGACCACGGCAATGAGCCCGCGACCTGCATGACCGCGATTCAGGCTGGTTTTACTTCGGTGATGATGGACGGCTCGCTGAAGGCCGACGGAAAGACGCCGGGCGACTGGGACTATAACGTCGGCGTCACCAAGACCGTGACCGACATGGCGCATCTCGGCGGCATCTCCGTCGAAGGCGAGCTTGGCGTGCTCGGCTCGTTAGAGACCGGCATGGGCGACAAGGAAGACGGCCACGGCGCAGAGGGCAAGCTGTCGCACGACCAGTTGCTGACCAATCCCGAGGAAGCCGTAAAGTTCGTGCGCGAAACCCAGGTCGATGCGCTGGCGATTGCGATGGGCACCTCGCATGGCGCCTACAAATTCACCCGCAAACCGGACGGCAATATCCTCGCCATGAACGTGATCGAGGACATCCACCGCAAGCTACCCGAGACGCATCTGGTGATGCACGGCTCATCATCGGTGCCGCAGGACCTGCAGGACATCATCAACAAATTCGGCGGCGAGATGAAACCGACCTGGGGCGTACCGGTCGCCGAGATTCAACGCGGCATCAAACACGGCGTGCGCAAGATCAACATCGATACCGATAACCGCATGGCGATGACCGGCCAGATCCGCAAAATTCTCAGCGAGCATCCGGGCGAGTTCGACCCGCGCAAGTATCTCAAGCCGGCGATGGAAGCGATGGCCAGGCTATGCAAGCAGCGGCTTGAGGAATTCAGCACCGCGGGCAAGGCCAGCAAGATCAAGAAAGTACTGCCGCCGTCGGAGATGGCGAAGCGTTACGCTAAGGGCGAGCTGACCCCGAAGATCGCGTAAGCACGCAGCAGCAGGAACCATCGCGATGGCGTCGGGCAAGGCAACACCGCCACCGCGTGTGAAAGCTCCGCAGCTTTATCTTGCGACACCGCCGGTCAGCGATCCCGCCGAACTCGTTCGCGCGCTCCCCGATCTGATCCAAGCTGCTAATGTTGCGGCCGTGCTGGTGCGGTTCGCACCCGCCGACGAGCGAACCATCATCCAGCGCGGCAAGACGCTGGCGCCGGCGATCCAGAACGCCAGCGCCGCCATGCTGATCGAGGACTATTATCAACTCGTGGCCCGCATGGGCGCCGACGGGGCGCACCTGCGCAATCTGGACGCATTGCGCGAGGCCTTTCCGACTCTGAAACCTGAGCGCATCGCCGGTGTCGGTGGGCTTCAATCGCGCCACGACGCCATGCTCGCGGGCGAAACCGGCACCGACTATGTGATGTTCGGCGAGCCGCCTCCGCGCGGCACGCGGCCGGCTCCGGATGCGATCGCCGAACGGCTGCAATGGTGGGCCGAGGTGTTCGAGATTCCATGCGTCGGCTATGCGCAGACCCGCGACGAAGCACTGGCCTTTGCCGCAACCGGCGCGGAATTCCTTCTTGTCGGCGAATTCATCTGGGACGATCCCCGCGGACCGAAAGCAGCGCTGATGGACGTGCGCGATGCAATCGGGCAAAATCGGACCGGAGGATGATGGCTTGCCGATGAAACTGCTGCTGCGCCCAGCGACAATTCTGGCCTTGAGTGCCACGCTCGCGATGCCTGCCCTCGCGCAGATTTCGTTGACACCGCCGGGTCTGCAAAAGACCGCGCCTGCCAAAAGCGCGCCGAAGAAATCCGCCTCGCCCAAAGCCGTACAGCCGAAAGCCGCAAAAAAATCAGCACCTGCGAAAGCCGCTCCTCCACCCGCAACCGCGCCGGCAGCCCCCGCACCGGCGGTCGACGATAGCAGCGGCGATGCCGCCTATGCGGCCTATCAGCGTGGGCAGTACAAGACAGCTCTCGACATCGCCACCAAACGCGCCGAGACAGTGGGCGATCCGAAGTCGATGACGCTGCTTGGCGAACTCTACGCCAACGGCATCGGCATCAAGCGCGACGACGCCAAGGCGGAGGACTGGTACAAGCAAGCCGCGGAGCGCGGCGACCGCGAGGCGATGTTCGCGCTTGGGATGTTCCGGATCGGCGGGCGCGGCGGCGCAACGAACAGGGACGAGGGTGCGAAACTGCTCGCCTCGGCCGCCAAGCTTGGCAATCCGAAGGCCGCTTACAATCTGGCGCTGTTCTACATCGAAGGGCAGACATTTCCGCAGGATCTCAAGCGTGCTGCTGAGTTGCTGAAAATTGGCGCCGACGCCGGCAATCCGGAAGCACAATACGCGCTCGCAACCTTCTACAAGGAAGGCACCGGCGTCGAGAAAGACATCGCCAAATCAGTTCAACTGCTGAAGGCCGCAGCGCTGGCCGAGAACGTCGATGCCGAAGTCGAATACGCCATTGCGCTGTTCAACGGCACCGGCACGCTCAAGGACGAAATTACGGCGGTGGATTTGTTGAAAAAAGCCTCGCGGCAAGGCAGCCCGATCGCACAAAATCGTCTCGCCCGCGTGCTCACGACCGGGATTGGCGCGCCGATCGACAAGATCGAGGGCATGAAATGGCACGTTGTTGCCAAAAGTAAAGGAAACAGCGATCCGCTGCTCGACGATACGCTCGCAAAGCTCACACCTGATGAACGCAAAGAGGTCAACGAGCGCGTCAGCAAATGGCTGAGCGGGCGTTAGCTTGGCGTCGTCGACGTGATGCCCAGCACTTGCGCCTTGACGTAGCCATCTGCAACAGGCACCCAAAGCTTTAAATCAAGCGTCCCACCGCCGGATTATCCTCATGCTCCATTCCGCCGTCATCAACGTCATGGTCAAGGCCGCGCGCCGCGCCGCGCGCAGCCTGAAACGCGACCTCGGCGAAATCGAGAATCTGCAGGTCTCGCTGAAGGGTCCGGCCAATTTCGTCACCGCCGCCGACAAGCGCGCGGAAGAAATGCTCTACACTGATCTGACGAAGGCGCGGCCGGGCTACGGCTTCATCGGTGAGGAAGGCGGCACGCGCGAAGGCGCTGACAAATCGCACACCTGGATCGTCGATCCGCTCGACGGCACCACCAATTTTCTGCACGGCATTCCGCAATTCGCGATCTCGATCGGTCTGCAGCGCGAAGGCACGATGATCGCCGGCGTGATTTACAATCCTGCCAACGACGAACTCTATATCGCCGAGCGCGGCAAGGGATCGTTCCTCAACGACAAGCGTCTGCGTGTTGCCGGGCGCAAGAAGCTGAATGAGGCGGTGATCGCCTGCGGCCTGCCGCACATCGGCCGCGGCGATCTTGAACTCGCTGCACGCGAACTCGGCGCGATGCAAAGCCGCGTCGCGGGCTTGCGCCGTTTCGGTGCGGCTTCGCTCGATCTTGCGTTCGTCGCGGCTGGCCGGCTCGACGGCTACTGGGAGCGCAATCTGCAGCCGTGGGACATGGCTGCCGGCATCATTATCTTGCGCGAAGCCGGCGGCATCGTGTCCGGCGTCACCGGCCAGGACGACGCGATGACCACCGGCGATATTCTCTGCGGCAACGAATTCATTCACGCCGAGCTTTTGAAAGTGTTGAAGGCGGCGTGACGTCGCGGCGCCGCTGCTTACGTCCGCTTCAGGCGGTAGTGGCTGACACCCCACTCGTCGCCATCCGAGTGGCCGAACAGTCCGGCCGTCGCAAGAAAGAACCAGCGCCAGCGCCGCATCCATAGCCGCGTGTCGCGGCCATAGACCGGCTGGAAGATTTGCTCGATCTGGTCGCGATGCCTGTCGAAGTTGACGAGCCAATCGTTCGCGGTGCGCTCGTAATGAGTGCCACTCCAGCGCCACTCCTTCTCGACGGTGAACAGATCAGCATATTGCCGCACCAGATGATGGCTCGGCATCACGCCGCCGGTGAAGAAATGCTGCGCGATCCAGTCTTCGCGGTCGGAGCGATCGAACAGATAAGTCCCGGTGCGATGCGTAAAGATGTGCATGAACAGCCGGCCGTCCGGCTTCAGCCATTCGCGCGCGCGCGTCAGCAGTTCGCGCCAGTTCATCATGTGTTCAAACATTTCCACCGACACGATGCGGTTGAAGGTCTTGCCCGGCTCGAACACATTCATGTCCTGCGTGACGATCTTGAGGTTCGTCAGCTTGCGCGCGACCACCTGCGCCTCGATGTATTCGCGTTGCGAATTCGAATTTGACACCGCGACGATGGAAGATTTCGGAAACTGCCGCGCCATCCACAGCGACAGCGAACCCCAGCCGCAGCCCAATTCCAGAATCGCCTGACCGTCCGCAAGATTCGCATGTTCGACGGTTTGCCGCAGCGCCTCTTCCTCCGCCTCTTGCAACGTCGAACCGGCATTGTTGTAGAAACAGCTCGAATACTTCCGGTTCGGCCCGAGCGCGAGCGCGAAGAACGCCGCCGGCACTTCGTAATGCTGGGTGTTCGCAGCCTCGGTATCCTCGGCGATGGCGCGTTTCGCCATCTCACGAGCGAAACGCGCATCGGTCTCGGCATCGTTGGCTGCCAACCGCGTCGCGGTTCGCGCGCACAGCGCACTGACGCTGGTGCGGATCACCGCATCGGGCAGCGGAATACGCTCGGCGGTTTCGATGATGGAGGAGATCAAACTCATGATCGGGCCTCGGCTTTGAGAGGTTCGGCTTTAGGCGGCTCCGTTTTAGGCGGCAATGGGAAAAACTTGCTGGTGCGCGCCTGATAGGCGCGATAGGCCTCGCCGCGCGAGCGCGCCATCTGCTCTTCCAGGGGCGGAATGCCGGTAACGTGCACCAGGATCCAGTACATGAACAGCGGCGCCAGCAACGCCGCAAAGCCCCACAGATAGTCCGGCGAAATCGCGATCACCGGATAGGCCAGCCAGCCGTACCATTCGAAGAAATAATTCGGATGCCGCGACAGCTTCCACAAACCGACGTCACATACCTTGCCCTTGTTGGCCGGATCGGTGCGGAAGCGCTTGAGCTGCGCATCGGACACCGCCTCGCCGACGATGCCGAACACGAGGATCAGCACGCCGAGCCAGTCTTGCACACGCAGCTCGTCCGATGGAAAACGCGCCGCGACGAAGATCGAGAACACCAGCGGAATGGTGCCGAGCGCCTGGTTCTGCAAAAAAATGAACATCTTTCGCGGCGCATCCGCGCCCCATTGGCGGGAGTACTCCGCATAGCGCGGATCGTCATGAATGCCGGCGCTGCGGATCGCGATGTGCGAGCCGAGCCTGATCGACCACAGCGTGACCAGTGCCGCGACCAGCCACTGCCGCGCATTTGGAGCGGCGCCCGCAATCGGCCACAACGCGCTGACCGCGCCGGTGAGACCCAGCGAGAACGTCCAGATGGTATCGACCCACCCCGAGTTGCCGGTGCGTTGCTGCACCACCCAGGCGCCTGCCATGAGAATGCTGAGCGCAACGGCGATGGCAATCAGTGCGGTGACAAATTGAAGCAGCATCAAGGGCTCACATGGTCAAAGGTTTCAATGGCTTGCGTACCAATCAGGCCAAATCAATTACGTAATAGTTCCCGCGTGGTTTCAGGTGACGGCTGACGGGCCGCATTGTTCCATGCCTTCAGCGCGGAGCCATACGTTTCGGGGCCGACCACACATCCGCAGGTCTTCACCTCATTGTCGTCACCCACATGTCTTTTTTCTCGCCGCCTCTATGCCATACTGTGGCCCGGTAGCGTGATCCGCAAAGCAAATATCATTCTCAGAAGGTGCAACTTCATATGGCGCAAGGCGCATCTCCCCGCTCCGCCATGGAGCTCGAACTGACGAAGCTCTCCTCGCCCCGCATCTTTCTGGTGCGGATGCTGGTATTCCTGATCCTGTGCTCGCTGATCGTCGTCGTTCTCTACAAACAGATCGTCATAGCTTTCCTCGCCAATCCGGGCCTCAACGCGCTGATTTTCGCGGTGCTGGCGATCGGTATCGTGCTCGCCTTCCGGCAGGTAATCCGGCTCTATCCCGAAGTGCGATGGGTCAACGGCTTCCGCATCGCCGATCCCGGCCTCACAGTGGATCGCCGCCCAGTTCTGCTAGCTCCGATGGCGGCCATTCTCGGCGACCGCGTCGGCCGCATGTCGATCTCGCAGCAGACCATGCGGCATCTGCTGGATTCCATTGCAACGCGCCTCGACGAAGCGCGCGATATCTCGCGCTATATGACCGGCCTTCTGGTGTTTCTCGGCCTGCTCGGCACGTTCTGGGGTCTGATCGAAACGGTCGGCTCGATCGGCAACGTCATTCAGGGTCTGAAAGTCGGCGGCGACACCAGCACTGTGTTCGAAACATTGAAAGACGGATTGGCCGCGCCGCTTGCGGGCATGGGCATTTCGTTCTCGTCGTCGCTGTTCGGTCTGGCCGGTTCGCTGGTGCTGGGTTTTCTCGACTTGCAATCGAGCCAGGCGCAGAACCGTTTCTATACTGACCTCGAAGACTGGCTCGCTTCGACTGTGCGCGAATACACCGGCGACAGCAGCGGCCAGACGATGGCCGGCGGCGGCAACTCAGCCGAGATGCGCGTGGTGCTGGACAAGCTGCGCACCACCATCGAGCAGATGGGGTCGGGCACCGCCACCACAACGGCGATGGCGGGCCTTGCCGAAGCGATTCAGGGATTGGTGCAGCACATGCGCAGCGAGCAGCACATGATCCGCGAATGGGCCGATGGTCAGGGCGAACAGGGGCGCGAGATCAAGAAGCTGCTTGAAAAGCTCGCGCGGCAGCCCGAGAACAACTGAAGGATAGCCGATGCCTCTCGCACGCGGACGGCGCAACGATCGCGGCTTTGACTACTGGCCCGGATTCGTCGATGCGCTCTCGACCCTGATCCTCGCCATCGTCTTCCTGTTGTCTATCTTCGGCATCGTGCAGTTCTTTCTGACGCAGGAAGTCTCCGGCAAGGACAAGGCGCTGGAGCGGCTGAATGCGCAGATCGCGCAGCTCAACGATCTTCTCTCGCTGGAAAAACTCGGAAAGCTCAATCTCGACGATCAGGTCTCGCAGCTACGCGCCGGCCTTGCCGCCGCGGAAGGCGAACGCGATCGCGCCAAGGCGCTTTACGATGGCATTGCTGCCGTCGGACCCGGCGATACCGGCCGCGCGGTTGAACTCGGCAAGTCGCTCGATTCAGAAAAACAGATCTCGGCCCGCTCGTTGGCGCAGATCGAGGTGCTGAACCAGCAGATCAGCGCGCTGCGCCGCCAGCTCGCGGCTCTGGAAGAAGCGCTCGATACATCGGAGAAGCGCGACAGGGAATCGCAAGGCCGGATCGCCGACCTCGGCTCGCGGCTCAACGTCGCGCTGGCACAGCGCGTGCAGGAACTGTCGCGCTATCGCTCAGAGTTTTTTGGCCGTCTGCGCGCCATTCTCGGCAACCGTCCGGATGTGCGCATCGTCGGCGATCGCTTCGTGTTCCAGTCGGAGGTGTTCTTCGACACCGGCAAGGCCGATCTTTTGCCCGAAGGCCGCAGCGAACTCGACAAGCTCGGTGCCGCGCTCGCCGACCTCGACAAGAAAATCCCGAACGAAATCGCTTGGGTGCTACGTGTCGACGGGCACACCGACGTGCGCCCCATCAACAGCCCGCAATTCAAATCGAACTGGGAGTTGTCGTCCGCACGCGCCATTTCGGTGGTGCAGTATCTGGCGTCGCTTGGCGTCTCGCCGCAGCGTCTGGTTGCGGCAGGTTTTGCCGAATTCCAGCCGCTCGATCCGGCAGCCAACGATGACGCCTACAAACGCAACCGCCGCATCGAGCTAAAGCTGACGGAACGGTAAGACACTCGCGCATTGCAAGTTCTAGCCATAGAAACCTTATGTGAGTGCGAGTATCTTCGCACCTAATCGCATTCAAACAGCCCGTAGCAATCTCCATCGCATGCACGCATGAGAAGATTTGGACTGATAGTTGTTTTAATTTTGGCGGTCTTGGGCCTTGGCCTAGCGACTCTCACCGTACCCGAAGCACTCGTAAGATACCGAACAACAGTAACGCTGGTCGTCGATGGCAAGACAGTAACCGGCTCCGGCATCATTCAGGTTTCTTACTTCAAGAACATTCGGCTCGGCGGGGCTTCAGCAAGCATCCGTGAAGAGACGAAGGGGGCCGCGATTCCGATTTTTATTACAGAACGCGACGTAATCCTGATTCTGATGGCAGGTGGAATAAACCCTCGTTCCAACCCGGAGCTAATCGTTCCGGTTGCTTTTGGAGTTTCCAGCGGTGGAATTGATTTAGAAAATTTGCACAGGCTCGAAACGCTATCGGGCACGCGCGAAATTCCGACACCCTTGCTTAGACCTGCGGCCCGATTCAGCAACATTAGCGATCCAACGACCGCTAAGTTCATACCGTTGTATGACCCTGAAGTCGCGGCATTACGCGGCGTAGAAGTTCAGCGTGCCACCATTGAGATCGTCGCCCCGGGCATTTGGCCCTTTAATTTATTTGGCGCCACGGGCGATCCGATTAGCACCTCAGTTATCGATCAAATTTTGTGGATCGATAGCGAGCCGAAGCAAAAGCAGTTCCACGAGGCACTTTTGAAATCTGGATTTAGTAGCGGAGCTGTGGAAACCAAATCGCTGTTGTTGAACTGAAGTCACGCATGAAACTGCAGCTTCGCCAGCCGCGCGTATAGCCCGTTCGCTGCCACCAGCGAGGCATGCGTGCCCTGCTCGACGATCTTGCCATGCTCCATCACCAGAATGCGGTCGCAGGACAACACCGTCGCGAGGCGATGGGCGATGACCAACGTGGTGCGGTGACGCATCAGTTCTTCGAGCGCGGTCTGCACCAGCGTTTCGCTTTCGGCATCGAGTGATGACGTTGCTTCGTCCAGCAGCAGCAGCGGCGCATCGCGCAGGATCGCCCGGGCAATCGCGATCCGCTGGCGCTGGCCACCGGAGAGCGTGACGCCGCGCTCGCCGAGTTGGGTCCCGAAACCGAGCGGCAGGCGTGTGATGAATTCAGTCGCGTGCGCGAGCTTGGCCGCAGTCTCGACCTCGGCGTCGGTCGCATCCGGTCGGCCGAAGCGGATGTTGTCGCGTGCGGATGCCGCGAACACCACCGAGTCCTGCGGCACCAGCGCGATACGTGAGCGCACCTCACGCGGATCGGCCTCGCGGACCGGCACGCCGTCAATCGCGATCACGCCGCTCGCTGGATCGTAATAGCGAAGCAAAAGGTGAAACAGCGTGCTCTTGCCTGCGCCAGAGGGACCAACAATCGCTACCTTCTCGCCGGCCTTCACCGCGAACGAGACGCCATCGATAACAAAAGTCTCTAACCGCGCCGGGTATGCGAAGCGCACATCTTGAAACGTGACATCGCCGCGCGGCGGTTGCGGCAATGTGCGGGGGGAAGCAGGAGCTGCGATATCCGGGCTGATGCGAAGAATCTCGAACAGCCGTTCGGCGGCGCCGGAAGCAGCCGAGATTTCACCCCAGACCTCGCTCAACTGGCCGAGCGCAGCTGCGGCAAACACCGCATAAAGGATGAACTGGCCGAGACGGCCCGCCGACATCTGGCCGGTCAGCACGTCATGAGAACCGATCCAGAGAATCGCAACCACGCTTGCAAAGACGATGAAGATGATGATGGCGGTGAGGATGCCGCGAGCACGGATCGAGCCCTGCGCGGCATCATACGAGCGCTCGACTTCATTGCCGTAGCGCGCCGACGCCATCCGTTCGTTGGTGAAGGCCTGCACACTGCGCATTGCGCCGATCAATTCCGACGCATAGGCCGATGCGTCGGCCAGCGTATCCTGCGCGCTGCGTGACAATCGCCGCACCCAGCGCCCGAAAGCAACCAATGGTATAATGATCAGCGGAATCGCGGCCAGCACGAAGCCCGACAGTCTTGGACTCGTCACCACCATCATCGCCGATGCGCCGAGAAACAGCACGAAATTACGCAAGGCTTGCGACACGGCCGCGCCGGCGGCAGATTTAATTTGCGTGGTATCGGCCGTGAGCCGCGACACCAGTTCGCCGCTTCGCGCGGTATCGAAGAATGAAGGCGACAGCGATGTGAGGTGCGCAAACACGTCGCGGCGTAAATCGGCGACGATGCGCTCGCCGATCGTCATGACGAGATAGTACCGCACGGCACTGGCAATCGCGAGCACGGCCACTACCGCGAGCATGACGCTGAAGTAGCTGTTGATGAGCGCGATGCCTTCGGGACTGAAGCCGAAGTCGATCATGCGCCGCACCGCGATCGGGACGATCAGCGTCGTGACCGCTGCAACCACGAGTGCAACCAGCGCTGCCAGCGCGCGGCCGCGATAATGCATCAGATATGGCAACAGGCCGAGCAGCGGTCGCAGCTTGTTGCGGCCCGGCCGCGCACCGTCCAGCACACGATCGCCGCTCGCGAGCGCTGTCACAGCCGCAGGCTCTCCAGACGGCGCCTGCGGCGAGCCATCCTTTTGTTCATTGAGCCGTTCGACGCGGTTCATCGTTGTTCCTGCTTCTTCGACCCTTCCATATGGCCCGGACAGGCGGCTGGCAAATCGGGGGGTGCCCGTTTGGCCGCCGCGGAACGCCTCTGACGCCTTGTCTATTCGGGGTTGCTGCGATATAGACCGCCGCAAATCCCCTAAATCGGCGGTTGAGCAGGCGCGAGCCGTCCTAAAGGTGTTCCATGAAAGCTGAAATTCACCCGAAATATCATACCATTAAGGTCATGATGACCGATGGCACCGAGTACGTCACCCGTTCGACCTGGGGCAAGGAAGGCGACACGCTGAACCTCGACATTGACTCGAAGTCGCACCCGGCCTGGACTGGCGGCACCCAACAGCTGCTGGATCGCGGCGGCCGCGTTTCGCGCTTCCAGAAGAAGTTCTCGGGCTTCCTCAAGAAGGACTGAGCCCTTCATTCGGTTGAAACAAATCCTCCAATAAAAAACGCCCCGCATGATGCGGGGCGTTTTTTATTTCAGATGTCCGATTTCACCGGATCAGCATCAGCCCTGCTGACGCTCGAACGCAGCCTTCAGACGATTGAGCTGCGGCACCAGCGGATTGCCGATAGAGGCTTGCGCCGGCGCCGGGGCATGCATCGTCGTATCGAGACGGCGAACCTTGGTCTGCAATGTCATCGAGCGCGCGATCAGATCCTGCAACTGCTCCGGCAGCTTCTGGATCAAATCGGTCGGGCCGGGATCCGCCGCGGTCAATTTCACTTTTGTCTTTTCGCGATTGGCCTGGGTCAGCGTCATCTCGCCTTCCTTCACGGCGCGATGCAGCAGCAGCCACGACGCAAGCTGCATCAGGCGCGTGGTGAGACGCATGCTCTCTGTCGCGTAAGTGAGGCTCGCACCGCGATCGAGTACCTTCGCGTCCTTGCGGCCATCGCCGTCGAGATAGGCTGCGGTCTCCTCGACAAGGTCCATGCCTTCCCGAAACAGAGTACCGAAGGCTGCCGAACTGGTCAGCCGATCGGTGAATTGAACGAGACCGGTCTCGCCGCGCGAATGATCCGACATGGTTAACGCCTCACGCTACTGATTACGCTGATCGCAGTGACCGATATGATGAACAAATCATTGCGCGTGCGCGGCCGAGAGTCCAGCCGGAGCAGCCGTCAAACCGACGATATGGTTTCCAGCACAAGAAAGCGCAAAAAAAGAGCCGCCGTTTCCGGCGGCTTTGAAAGTTTATAACAGGGAGGCGTCAAACAGAGTGACAGGAGCCACTCGGTGTCCAAACGTTGGACACCCTAGTCATAATCAAGAAGCCTTAATTGATCGTAAATGAACGATTTTGTTGAGGTCTTGTTTGCCATCTGCCTGCGATCGGCACGTGCTCTCTTACGACTTGAAGAAATTGCTGGCGGCGTCGCGGGTCGCGCGCTTTTTCGTTTCGGCCATGCGCAGCCGCTCGATCTCGCCAGTCAGCATAAGGATGCGCTCGCCAATCTCCTCGACCGAGAGCGCCGACAGGTCCTGGCCGATCTCGTGGGCAATCTTGCGCTTTGGCTTGTCATCGTCGTCGATCGCCATTGTCATCCTCCGCCGCGGCTAAGCGATACCGGCCATATCTAACCGGTTTCCACTCGACCGGAAAATGGACTACACAGCAGCCCTCTCCCGACCCAAACCCAATCGCCATTCAAGGACGCACCATGACCCAGCTGCCTCAGCAAATGACTGCCATCGGCATTACCAAACCCGGCGGTCCCGAGGTGCTGGTTCCTGTGAAACGCCCGCTGCCCGTACCCGCCGCCAGTGAAGTGCTGATCAAGGTCGCGGCCGCGGGCGTCAATCGTCCGGACGTCATGCAACGTCTCGGCCAGTATCCGGTGCCTCCGGGCGCGAGCGATCTGCCGGGCCTCGAGATCGCCGGCGAAGTCGTCGCGCTTGGCAGCGATGCGAAGCGCTTCAAGCTCGGCGACAAGGTGATGACGCTGACCGCCGGCGGCGGCTACGCGCAGTACTGCGTCGCGCACGAGACGCATCCGATGCCGATTCCAAAAGGCTTCTCGATGACCGAGGCCGGCGCCATTCCCGAAACGCTGATGACGGTGTGGCACAACGTGTTCGAACGCGGCCAGTTGAAGTCCGGCGAAACGCTGCTGATCCACGGCGGCTCTTCCGGCATCGGCACCATGGCGATCCAGCTCGGCAAGGCGTTCGGCGCGAAGGTGATCGTCACCGTCGGCTCGCAGGACAAGTGCGATGCGTGCGTCAAGCTCGGCGCCGACAAGGCGATCAACTACAAGACCGAGGACTTCGTGAAAGAGGTGATGGCCGCAACCGACGGCAAGGGCGCAAATGTCATCCTCGACATGGTCGGCGGCGATTACATCGAGAAGAATTACGATGCCGCCGCCGTCGATGGCCGCATCGTCCAGATCGCCTTCCTGAACGGCCCCAAGGCCACCGTCGATTTCCGCAAGGTGATGATGAAGCGGTTGCACCACACGGGGTCCACACTTCGCCCGCGCTCCAATGCCGACAAGGGCGCCATGGTCGCCGCAATCGAGGCCAAGGTACTGCCGCTGCTCAGCGCGGGTAAAGTCAAGCCCTTGATCGACAGCACATTCCCGCTGGCCAAGGCCTCCGAGGCCCACGCCCGCATGGAATCCAGCCATCATGTCGGCAAGATCGTGCTGCTGGTGGATTAAGGAACTTGGGGTTGAAACCGACCCAATCCCTTTGATTTCTCTTGCTTTTGTGGCATTGATCCGTAATCCGGCGGTACTCGGGCTGTGCCAGCCGGACGACAGAACGCGGAGATTTTTGTTTTGCGGTTGATGAGGTGCTTCGCGCTTGTCGCGCTGGGCGTCATGACTCTCGCTGCTTCGCCTCCGGCGCGAGCGGTCGATGCAGTCAGCGTCCGCAGTGATGCGCCTGCGATCGACCTCACCAGCATTCTGGAGTTCCAGCGCAGCGACACCGACCGCATCCAGGTCTCCACCGCTCCCGGAACCGACGGCATCGTCCGCCGCATCGAGGTGCGCGCCCGTGAAGGTGGTTCGAACTGGGTGGTGTTCGCGCTCGCCAACAACACCGACGACCAGCTCGACCGTCTGATCGTCGCGCCGCACTACCGCATCGTCTCGTCCGGCCTGTTGTGGCCCGATCTCGGGCTCTCGCGCATTTCGACGATCACGCCGTCCACCGGCGACCGGCCGGAACGTCAGGATAGCGCCACCGCCGACATCTTCCGCGTCACGCTCGATCCCGGCGCCGTCATCACCTTCGTCGTCGAGTTACGGACCGACAAGCTGCCGCAGCTCTATCTGTGGGAGCCGGAAGCCTACAAGGACAAGGTCAATTCGTTCACGCTCTACCAGGGCATCGTGATCGGCATCTCCGGCCTGCTGGCGCTGGTGCTGACGATCCTGTTCGTGGTGAAGGGCAGCATCATGTTCCCGGCGGCTGCCGCGCTCGCATGGTCGGTGCTGGTCTATATCGGCGTCGACTTCGGCTTCTGGGGCAAAGTGCTCGACATGTCGTCCGGCGCCGAGCGCGTCTGGCGCGCATCGGGCGAAGCGATCCTCGCCGCCACACTGCTGGTGTTTCTGTTCGCCTATCTCAATTTGTCGCGCTGGCATGTGCGCTATTCGCACATCACCATCGGCTGGCTGCTGTTCCTCGGCTCCCTTGTCGCGCTGGCGCTGGTCGATCCCGCCGTCGCATCCGGCATCGCGCGGCTGTCGCTGGCGCTGATCGCGGTGTTTGGTTTTGCCCTGATTGTCTATCTCTCGACCCACGGTTTCGACCGCGCGGTGCTGCTGATCCCGACCTGGTTCCTGCTGCTGGTCTGGGTGATCGCGGCCGGTATGACGGTCTCGGGCTCCGTTACCAACGACATCGTCGGACCCGCATTGCTTGGCGGCCTCGTTCTGATCGTGATGCTGATCGGCTTTACGGTGATGCAACATGCGTTCGCAGGCGGCGGTGCGACGCAAGGCATCGTCTCCGACGTCGAGCGGCGAGCGCTGGCGCTGACAGGTTCCGGCGATTTGATCTGGGACTGGGACGTTTCCGCAGACAAGGTTTTCACCAGTCCCGAGACCGAGAGCCTGCTCGGATTGAAGCGCGGTACGCTTGAAGGCCCGGCGGCGACGTGGCTCGAAATCCTGCATCCGCTGGATCAGGATCGCTTTCGCGCAGCGCTCGACAGCGTACTCGATCAGCGCCGCGGCCGCCTCGTACAGGATTTCCGTCTGCGCACGCCGGACGGACATTTCATGTGGTTCGCACTGAAGGCGCGTCCCGTGGTCGGCTCCGATGGCGAAGTGGCTCGCGTGGTCGGCACGCTCACCGACGTCACCGACGCGCGCAATGCTGAAGAGCGCATGCTGCATGATTCCGTGCACGACAACCTGACCAGTCTGCCCAACCGAAAACTGTTCATCGACCGGCTCAATGCGGTTGCGACCTTCGCCAAGACCATGCCGAGCCTGCGGCCGACCGTGATGGTGATCGATCTTGACCGCTTCAAGCAGGTCAACGATTCCGTCGGCATTGCTGTCGGTGACTCGATCCTGCTGACATTGGCACGCCGCCTTACCCGCATCCTCAAACCGCAGGATACGCTCGCCCGTCTTGCCGGCGACCAATTCGGCATGATCCTGCTGTCTGAGCAGGACCCGGCCCGTATCACCGCGTTCGCGGAAACCATCCGCAAGACCATCCGCGCGCCGATTGCCTTCAACGAGCGCGAGATTTTTCTGACCGCATCGATCGGCCTTGCGCTGAGCGATCCGCAAACGCAGCTCACCGACGAGATCATCAAGGATGCCGAGCTTGCGATGTATCATTCCAAGCGCATCGGCGGCGACCGCATCGACGTCTACAAGCCTGCGATGCGCGCCCGCAAGACCGACCGGCTAACGCTTGAGTCCGAGCTGCGCCGCGCCATCGAGCGCAAGGAAATCACGCTGCTCTATCAGCCGATCGTGCGGCTGCACGATCGCTCGGTCGCAGGCTTTGAGGCGCTGGCGCGCTGGGATCATTCGAAACTCGGACGCATGGCGCCGAATGAGTTCATCGCGATTGCCGAAGAAATCGGCCTGATCATCGATCTCGGCCTGTTCGTCATGGATCAGGCAGCAAAGCAGCTCGCCGCATGGCAGCGCAGCGTCCGGCTGCGCGAGCCGGTGTTCTGCAGCGTCAACGTCTCATCGCGACAATTGTTGCGGCACGATCTGATTCACGATGTCCGCAGCGTGCTGTCGCGTTCCACCATCGCCAAGGGCACGCTGAAGCTTGAACTCACCGAGTCGCTGGTGATGGAAAATCCCGAGCACGCCGCCCAGATGCTGCAGCGAATTCAGGAGCTCGGCGTCGGCCTGTCGCTCGATGATTTTGGCACCGGCCATTCGTCGCTGGCGTATCTGCAACGCTTCCCGTTCGACACCATAAAGATCGATCAGTCATTCGTGCGCACCACCACGCGCGGCACCCGGCCGGTGATCCTCAAGTCGATCGTGGCGATGGCTCACGATCTCGGCATGGATGTCGTCGCCGAGGGCGTCGAGACCGACTCGGACGCCGTGGAACTGTCGCAGATGGGTTGCGAATACGGTCAGGGTTTTGCGTTTGGCGAACCGATGGATGCCGACACCGCGCTTCGCATGCTGAGCGACGAGCGGCTCGAGGCGGCGAGCTAACCCACTTTACTCTCAAGCACGCAAGAAATCAGGCGTGTCCTGCCTCGTTCGAAAGCATGCCCGGATCGATGCCGATCTTGCGCAGTGCGCGATCGTACTTTTCCTCGATGTCTTGGCCGAAGATCAGGTCGGAATCGGCAGAACAATGCAGCCAGCCGTTCTCCTGAATCTCATTCTCGAGCTGCCCCGGCGCCCAACCGGCGTAACCCAATGCGAGAATCGCATGCCGGGGCCCGGCCCCTCGCGCAATTGCCTTCAGGATGTCCAGAGTCGCCGTGAGCGAAATCCCGTCATCGATCGGCAGCGTCGCATTCTGGATGAAGAAATCGCTTGAATGCAGCACGAAGCCGCGCCCGGTTTCGACAGGCCCGCCCTTCAATACCTTCATCGTTTCAGCGTCGTGCGGCAGCGTGATCTGCTCGGACTTGCCGATGATCGAAAGCTGCTTCAGCAATCCGGGAAAGTCGATGCTGCCGGCGGGGCGATTAACGATGATGCCCATCGCGCCTTCGGCCGAATGAGCACAAATATAGATGACCGAACGCGCGAAGCGCTCGTCCTCCATGACCGGCATTGCAATCAGAAGTTGGCCGTCGAGATAGCCATGGTCCATATCACTGGTGGCTTTACCACCCGAGGCTTTGTCACGTAAGGCCTTGGTCTGGCCGCTTTTGAGCTTCTTCTGGATCGGATCCATCTGCCGAACACCATTCGCTGATTGGTTATCCTGATATTGGGCGTATTCGCTGTCAGTCAACGCCTCCTGCAGCGTTCACCTCCGGATCACAGGTATTTCAATAGTTCCTAAAGACCGCAGGCTGTAAGAAAAAGGCATGTTGTTGTCCGTTCCACCCCGCGCCAAAAGCTGCGCACTTCTTGTCATCTCCGCGTGTTTTCTGGCCGGCACAGCCGAAGCTCAGGATGCATCGCCGTGGGCATCGGAAAGCCATTCCGCGGTCCGCCTGATCGCCGGCTCGCGCAACGCGCCGGTTTTGCTGGGCGGAATCGCCTTCAAGCTGCAGCCCGGCTGGAAAACCTACTGGCGGACCCCGGGCGATTCCGGCGTTCCGCCGCGCTTTGACTTCTCGGGTTCGGAGAATGTCGAATCCGTTACGGTTCTGTGGCCCGCGCCGAGGAGCTTTGACGACGGTTCCGGCGGCTTCTCGTTTGGGTACAAAGAACAGGTCGTGTTGCCGTTGCGGATTGCCGCAAAGGACCCTGACAAGCCTGTGACACTTCGCAGCACGGTGTACTATGCCGTATGTGACAGAACCTGTGTGCCGATTGAAGCCAAGCTTGAACTTCCTTTCAACAGCACGGCAAGCACTGAAGACCATGCGCTCGCAGCGGCTCTTGAGACCGTGCCGATGCCTGCAAAAATCGGCGGCACGGATCCGTTGACCGTCCGCGAGGTGAAGCGCGACGGCAAGCAGCAGATCGTCGTCGATGTCGCCGCCCCCGAGGGCACCACCGTCGAACTGTTCGCGGAAGGACCCACTCCCGACTGGGCACTGCCGACACCTGCGCTGATCGGACCCGCAGCCAAGGGAACGATGCGTTTCGGCTTTGAGCTTGACGGCTTGCCGCCCAACACCAGGCCGGAAGGCGCCGAACTCAAGCTGACATTGGTCGCGCGCGGTGGTCCTCAGCAGACCGCTTACGAATACAACACCCGCATCGGACCACCTTCCAAGTAAACTCTACCTGTGATTAAACCGCCCGGCGATTGCACAGGCGTGCAGTCGCAGCATGGCTGGCTGATGGCGTCACGCGCCCTCCGCAATCTTTCAGACGAACAATCGTTTTCCCTGAGTTCAGGAGATTCCAGAATGACCATTCAAGTCGGCGACCGCCTTCCCGATGCCAAATTCCGTGTCATGACAGCCGATGGTCTGCAGGTGAAGAGCACCGACGACATCTTCAAAGGCAAGAAGATTGCCTTGTTTGCGGTTCCCGGCGCCTACACCGGCACCTGCCACAAGATGCATCTGCCGAGCATTTTCCTCAACGCCTATGCCATGAAGGACAAGGGCGTCGATTCCATCGCCATCGTGTCGGTTAACGATGCGTTCGTGATGCAGGCCTGGAAGCGCGACACCGATCAGCGCGACGAGGCAACCTTCCTCGCCGACGGCAACGCTGAATTCACCAAGGCGATCGGCATGGAGCTCGATGCGTCGGGCAACGGCCTCGGCATCCGTTCGCATCGCTACTCGATGGTGGTCGAAGACGGCGTGGTGAAGAAGCTCAACAAGGAAGCCGCGCCGGGCAAGGTCGAAGTCTCCGGCGGCGACACGCTGCTCGGGCAGCTTTGAGCATAATCTAAAACGGTGCGTATTATTTTGGCGTCATGCCCGGCCTTGTGCCGGGCATCCACGTCTAAATAACTTATCATCGTAAAAGGCGTGGATGGCCGGGACAAGCCCGGCCATGACGCCGCTACCGAATCCCCGCCAGACCCTCGCGCGCCAGCTCATCAGCGCGTTCGTTCTCGGCGTGACCGGCATGGCCCTTGATCCAGTGCCAGCGCACGTCGTGACGCGGCAGCGCCGCATCGAGCCGCTTCCACAGATCGACGTTCTTGACCGGCTTCTTGTCGGCGGTGCGCCAGCCGTTCTTCTTCCAGTTGTGAATCCAGCTGGTGATGCCCTGCCGCACATACTGGCTGTCGGTGGTGAGATCGACCGAGCACGGCTTGGTCAGCGCCTCCAGCGCCGAGATCGCCGCGAGCAACTCCATCCGGTTGTTGGTGGTCTCGCGCTCGCCGCCCTTCAGTTCTTTTTTGATCTCGCCAAATTCGAGGATTGCGCCCCAGCCGCCGGGACCCGGATTGCCCGAGCAGGCGCCATCGGTGTGAACGACGACATGAGGCAATTTCGCCTTTGGCCCTTGAGGCGTGCTCATCCAGCGAAACTCGCATGCTCGACGCCGTAATCGCCGAGACCTTTAACGCCCTGCTGGAAACGCAGCTTGCGCACGTATTCCAGCGGGTCCTTCGGCTTCACCATAGCCCCGCGCGGCACGTTGAGCCAGTCGACCAGCCGCGTCAGCAGAAACCGCAACGCCGCGCCCCGAGCCAGCAGCGGCAAAGCCGCCTGCTCGGCCTCTGACAACTTGCGCTCGCGCGTATAGGCATTGAGAAACGCCCGCGCCTTGGTGGCATTGAACGCGTGATCCGGCTCGAAGCACCAAGCATTGAGGCAGATCGCGACGTCGTAGGCCAGGATATCGGTACAGGCGAAATAGAAATCGATCACGCCAGATACCTTGTCGCCAAGAAACAGCAAATTGTCCGGAAATAGATCGGCATGGATCACGCCTTCCGGCAAACCGGACGGCCAGTGCCGTTCGAGATGGGCCAACTCGGCGGAAAGAAAATCCCGCAGGCCGGGCTGCAATTCGTCGGCGCGCGATGACGCCGCATCGAACAGCGGACGCCAGCCATCGACCGACAGCGCGTTGCGCCTGGTCATCGCAAATCCATGACCGGCGAGATGCAATTTCGCCAGCGCCTGACCGACGCCAGCGCAGTGCGTGACGTTAGGCCGGCGCGGCCACACGCCTTCAAGAAAGTCGATGATCGCGGCGGGCCGGCCTGCGAGTGTACCCAGCGCCTCACCGGATTTCGCCTTCACCGGCTGCGGGCAGGTCAGGCCGTGGTCCTTGAGATAGCCCATCAGGCCGAGAAAGAACGGCAGGTCGCCGAGCGCGACGCGCTTCTCATAGAGCGTCAGGAAGAACGCGCCCTTGCTGGTATGCATTAGGAAGTTGGAGTTTTCGACGCCTTCGGCGATGCCCTTGTACGACAGCAGGTCGCCGACATCGTAGTCCGCAAGAAAGCCAGCGAGATCTTCGGCCGACACATCGGTGTAAACCGCCATCTCGTATCCCGATTGCGAGGTTGAGAGCGATTATTCGGCAGCAGCAGGCCGCAACGGTCGCGGCAGCGGAAAGAAAACATCCTCGTCGATCGCGTTCACCGTATCGATGCTGATGGTGTAGTGGGCGGCCAGCGCCTCGATCACTTCCTCAACCAGCACTTCCGGCGCGGATGCGCCAGCCGTGATCCCGATCGCCTCGATACCGTCGAGAATGGTCCAGTCGATGTCGGCGGCCCGCTGCACCAGAAACGCGAGCTTGCAGCCTTCGCGCTCGGCGACTTCGCGCAGGCGCTGGGTGTTCGACGAATTCGCCGAACCGACCACGATCATGGCGTCGACATGCGGCGCGACCTTCTTCACCGCAAGCTGGCGGTTGGTGGTCGCGTAGCAGATGTCTTCCTTGTAGGGGCCAACGATGGTCGGGAAGCGCTTCTTCAGATGGGCCGCGATCTCGGCGGTGTCGTCGACCGACAGCGTGGTCTGCGTCACGAAAGCCAGATTGTTGGCGTCCTTCGGAACGAACGCGTCAGCGTCCTCGACGGTCTCGATCAGCACAACCGCACCCAGCGGCAGTTGACCCATCGTACCGACGACTTCCGGATGGCCCTCATGGCCGATCAGCAGGATTTCGCGGCCGCGCTTGAAATGAATCTCGGCCTCGCGGTGAACCTTGGTCACCAGCGGACAGGTCGCATCCAGCGCAAAGAAATTACGCCGCTCGGCTTCCGCCGGAATCGACTTCGGCACGCCATGGGCGGAAAATACCACTGGTGCCTGCGTATCGGGAACCTCAGTCAGTTCCTCGACGAAAATCGCGCCCTTTTCCTTCAGGCTGTCGACCACATAGCGGTTATGGACGATTTCGTGGCGGACATAGACCGGCGCGCCATAGAGCTTCAGCGCCCGCTCCACCGTGTCGATGGCGCGCACCACCCCGGCGCAGAAACCGCGCGGCGAGCAGAGGAAAATCTTTAGCGGCGGCTTCGGCTGCAGTTCGGCTGGCATAAGGCTGGTTCCGGACCAAATCGGACCCCGGCACGAGGCACCTGCGGATCGGTCTCCACAGGAATTGGGACGCCCGGGACGCGCTGTCAAGGCGAATTCCGGCCCCATTGCATGCCTACCCCCAATCAGCCTATATAGCGGCTTATTCCCCTGTCATCGCTGATGACTTCAGTTTCGTTCCGGGACCGTTCCCGGCGAAGCGCCAAAGAAATTTGTCAGGAGTTTTGTCATGAGCACTGCCCCGCTGATGCCGAAGGCAACTGCCGTGTGGCTGGTCGATAACACCGCCCTGTCGTTCGATCAGGTCGCCGATTTCTGCAAGATGCACCCGCTGGAGGTGCGCGCCATCGCCGACGGCGACGCCGCCCAGGGCATCAAGGGCATGGACCCGATTTCGAGCGGCCAGTTGACCCGCGACGAGATCGAAAAGGCCGAAAAGGACGACAGCTATCGGCTGAAGCTCGCCGACAGCAAGGTCCGGCTGCCCGAAGCCAAAAAGAAGAAGGGCCCGCGCTATACGCCGGTTTCGCGACGCCACGAGCGGCCGAGCGCGATCCTGTGGCTGGTGCGCAACCACCCCGAGCTGAAGGACGCGCAGATCATGCGCCTCGTCGGCACCACCAAGACCACGATCGCCAGTGTGCGCGACCGCACCCACTGGAACGCCTCGACGCTGACACCGATGGACCCGGTGACGCTCGGCCTCGCCAGCCAGATCGACCTCGATTTCGAGGTTCAGCGCGCGGCGAAGGAAAAGCCGCTCGACCAGCAATACGGCGGCGCGACCTTGCTGCCCGCGTCCGAGACCACCCGCCGCGAGGCCGAGGCCAACGAGCCGACCGCCAAGCAGCAGGACGACATGAACGTCGATGCGGTGTTCGCCAAGCTGAAGACCATGGGCGGCAAGAAGGCCGAGGACGAGTAGTTCGGCACTGTCATTCCGGGGCGAACCGCAGTTTCGAACCCGGAATCCAATTTTCATTGAACTCAGAATTTGCGGATCGTTGGATTCCGGATCAGCGCATTCGCGCTGTCCGGAATGACAAGCCGTGTTGCGATGCTCGCAACACCTAGCGCCCGACCAGTATGTCCTCGCTCAAGCGGCGATGTGCCTTGTCAAGCCGCGAGGATGAGGCAGCCTGCGCATCGCGCCCCCGCAGACATTCAGCAAAAGCCTTCGAGCCCGGCTCGCCGCCATTGGCGCGGCAATAGCCTTCGTCGTCACGCTGCGCCAGCGGCGGCGTGCGCTCGATCTGCGCGCAAGCAGCGAGCGTGGCGGCCGCAAACAACAAGGCAAACAATTGAGCCATCAATCGCATGGACAATTCCGCATTCGTCTGATTGCTGCGGGTTCTAGGACCGAATTGCGGGAAATGTAAGCCCGCGCAACAGAACTAAACCCTCCCCTTCAACGCCTCGCCGATCTCGTCGAGCGCCTTCGGGTCTTCGATGGTCGCAGGCATGGTCCACGGATCGCCGTCGGCCATTTTCTTGATGGTGCCGCGCAGGATTTTTCCCGAGCGCGTCTTCGGCAGACGCGCCACTGTAATCGCGAGCTTGAACGCAGCCACCGGGCCGATGCGATCGCGAACCAGCGCCACGACTTCCTTCTCGATCTCGGTAACCGGCCGCGTCACGCCCGCCTTCAATACCAGAAAGCCACATGGCACTTCGCCTTTCAGCGAATCCTTGATACCGAGTACCGCGCATTCTGCGACGTCCGGATGCGAGGCCAATACCTCTTCCATACCGCCGGTGGACAAGCGATGCCCCGCGACATTGATGATGTCGTCGGTGCGGCCCATCACATAGACGTAGCCGTCCTCGTCGAGGTAGCCGGCGTCGGAGGTTTTGTAGTAGCCGGGAAATTCGGTGAGATAGGCCTCGCGGAAACGATCGTCCTGATTCCACAGCGTCGGCAGGCACGCCGGCGGCATCGGCAGCTTGATGACGATCGAGCCCATGGTGTTCGGCGGCAACGGCTTTGCCGCCTCATCCACCACCTCCACCGTGTAGCCCGGCATCGGCACCGTCGGCGAACCGTGCTTCACCGGCAGCAATCCAAGCCCGACGGGGTTTCCGGCGATGCACCAGCCGGTTTCCGTTTGCCACCAGTGATCGACCACCGGCACCTTCAGTTGCTGCTCGGCCCACTCCACCGTCGGCGGATCGGCGCGCTCGCCTGCGAGAAACAGCGTGCGGAAATGCGACAGGTCGGTCTTGCGGATGAACTCGCCGTTCGGATCGTCCTTGCGGATGGCGCGGAAAGCCGTCGGCGCGGTGAACAGCGCAACGGCCTTGTGTTCGGCGATCACGCGCCAGAACGCACCGGCATCAGGCGTGCCGACCGGCTTGCCCTCGTACATGATCGACGTCGCGCCATGCAGCAGCGGCGCGTAGATGATGTAGCTGTGGCCGACCACCCAGCCGATATCGGAGCCGCACCAGAACACCTCACCGGGCTTGATGCCGTAAAGATTGAACATCGACCACTTCAGCGCGACCAGATGTCCGCCGTTGTCGCGCACCACGCCTTTCGGAATGCCGGTCGTGCCCGACGTGTAGAGAATGTAGAGCGGATCGGTCGCCAGCACCGGCACGCATGCGGCGGATTTCTTCGCCGCCATCGCCTTGCTGCGCAGTTCAGCCCAGTCGTGATCCCGGCCCGGCACCAGCGAACACATCTCCTGCGGACGCTGCAGAATCATGCAGGCCTGCGGCTTCGACGTCGCAAGATTGATCGCCTCATCCAGCAGCGGCTTGTACTTGACGATGCGTCCCGGCTCGATGCCGCAGCTTGCCGACATGATGAGCTTCGGCGATGCATCGTCGATGCGCGTCGCCAGTTCCTTGGCCGCGAAACCGCCGAACACCACCGAATGCACCGCGCCGATCCGCGCGCAGGCCAGCATCGCGATCATCGCCTCCGGCACCATCGGCATGTAGAGGATCACGCGATCGCCCTTGACGACGCCGAAATCCTGCATGATCGCAGCAAGCGTCCTCACCTCGCCGAGCAACTGCGCGTAGGTGAATTTGGTGACGGTCTTGGTCAGCGGCGAATCATGGATCAGCGCTATCTGCGCGGCGCGGCCGCCCGCGACGTGGCGATCGAGCGCGTTGTAGCAGGTGTTGCAGACACCGCCCGCGAACCAGCGGCCATAGACACCCTGCGACGCATCGAAGATTTTCTTCGGCTGTTCGATCCAGTCGATCTCACGCGCGGCTTCGCCCCAAAACCCCTCCGGATCGCGCGAGGCGCGGGCATGAACCTCGCGATAGCGGCTGTTGTCCTGGACGGTCATGGCGCGTTTCTCCACTTTTTAAGTCGTCCCGGGCGAGCAGCGCGAGACCCGGGACCCATACACTCCCACGTCATGAGGCGGCACGGCGTATGGGTCCCTGCTTTCGCAGGGACGACACATCCTTTGACGTCATTTTGCAAGACTGCCGTTACTTGCAAGACTGCCGCTACTTGCAAGACTGCCGCTACTTTCCCGGCTGCACCGGCATCATCGCGCCGGCGCGTTCGATCTCCTGCGCCAGCGCCTTGCGCGCGGCACGCAGCGGTTCGGAGGCCGGATCGAGTTTCAGCGCCGCATCGAAATCGGCCAGTGCGCGGCGGCGGTCGCCTGCTTCACGCCAGGTCTCGCCCCGCGCGAAAAGAACCTTTGCGCCCGGCTGCAACTTCATCGCCTCGGCGTAGTCGGCAAGCGCCAGCTCGCGTTGCTGGGAACGGCGATACAGCACGGCCCGGCCAAGCAGCAATTCGACCCGCGCCGCGGTGTTGACTGCCAGCGCCGCATCGCATTCGGCAATCACGGACGGCGATGCTGCTGCATCGGCCTTGCACGATGCAGCCGGCTTATCCTGCGCCAACACCGCACTGACACTGAACACCAGCGCAGCGGCGATTCCCAAGCTGATAGGTTTGCAGTTCGCGATCATAACCGGCCAGTTTCCCCGCAAAGCAATGCGACGCTTCTGCCAGTATCGCATGATGTGCGCCACGGGGTTTGCTGCCGCACGCGCCGCTTCCCGCACTGCAATCATAAAACGCCTGAAATTACGGCAATCCGGCTGTCAACTTTCAGCGACATGACCGCGGAATCCAGCGGCAGACCCTTGCAATACCTCACCAAAATCGGGTCAATACGACCCGCGACAAAATGGGCTCACAGAAGCTTGAGTGTAGTCGGGACGGAATCACGAGGGGAACGGCATGGCTGTGGAAACGATGACGCCTGAAGAGGCGCAAAACGCCGTATCCGACGAAGCACGACGCAAGGCCGAGGAGTTCATCGAGGCCGATGAAGGCGCAACCAACCGGCTGTTCGGTTGGGCTGGAAAGATTACGACTGCCATCGCCGTCGTGATGAGCCTGTTCCACCTCTATGCTGCATACTCGATCGTCCCGACTCAGGAGCTTCGCTACACCCACGTCGCCTTCACGCTGGTGCTGAGCTTCCTGCTGTTTCCGGTGTCGGCCGCGTTCCGTAACCGCGTGCGCTGGTGGGACATCGTTCCGTGCTTCTTTGCGATCGCCACGATCACCTATGCCTTGTGGGGCGGCGACGATTTCCTCGATCGCGCGACCTTGCCCGATCGATGGGACGTGATCGCCGGCCTGATCTTTATCGTGCTCGTGCTCGAAGCCACACGCCGCACCACCGGCTGGATCATGCCGGTCGTCTCGATGTTCTTCGTCGCCTACGCGATGCTCGGACCCTATTTGCCCGCGCCATGGACACATCGCGGCTACGATATCCCCCGGCTGATCGGCCATCTGTTCATCACGCTCGAAGGTATTTTTGGCGTCGCGGTGGACGTCTCAGCAACATTGATCATCCTGTTCACGATCTACGGCGCGTTCCTGCAGCAATCGGGCGCGGGTAAATTCTTCATCGACTTCTCGCTCGCGTTGCTCGGCAACAAGCCGAACAGCGCCGGGCGTACCGTCGTGTTGTCTTCGTTCCTGCTCGGCGGGCCGTCCGGCTCGGGCGTCGCGACCACGGTGATGATCGGCACCGTTGCCTACCCCATGATGCAAAAGGCCGGTTTCGAAAAGAACGCAGCAGGCGGATTGCTCGCAGCGGGCGGTCTTGGCGCGATCTTGTCGCCGCCAGTGCTCGGCGCAGCAGCGTTCCTGATCGCCGAATTCCTCAAGATCAGCTACCTCGACGTGATCTGGATGGCGACGATCCCGACCTGTCTCTACTACCTGTCGCTGCTGATCATGGTCGAGCTCGATGCCAAGCGCTTCGGCGCGCAGCAAGTCAACTTCACGCCCGAGATGTCGCTCGGGCAGATGATGCGGCGTTACGGCTTCCACTTCATCTCATTGCTGGCGGTCGTCGTATTCATGGTGATCGGTTACTCGCCGTCGTTGTCGGTGTTCTATGCTATCGTGGTCACCTTCGCGCTGAGCTTCCTGCGGCCCGAAACAGCGTTGACACCGAAGAAGCTGATCAAGGCGCTCTCCGACGGCTCGACCCAGGCGCTGAACGCCGCCACGACCTGCGCCTGCGCCGGCATCGTCGTCGGCATCGTCACGCTTACGGGTCTCGGCCTGAAGTTTTCGGCGATCGTGATCTCCTACGCCGGCGGCAGCGTTCTGCTGACCGCGATCTACACCTCACTGATCGTCTGGATCATCGGCCTCGCCGTTCCTGTCACGGCGTCTTACATCATCTGCGCGGTCATTGCCGCGCCGGCGCTGATCAAACTCGGCGTGCCTGACTACGCCGCCCACATGTTCATCTTCTACTACGCCGTGCTCTCGGAGGTGTCGCCACCGACCGCGCTGTCGCCGTTCGCAGCCGCGGCCATCACTGGCGGAGACCCTTACAAGACGACCTTGCAATCGTGGAAATACACCCTGCCCGCGTTCATTGTGCCCTTCGTGTTCGTTCTCGACCCGCAAGGCGTCGGCCTGCTGCTCAATATTCCCAAGGGCGGCTCGTGGGTGGATGTGATCGAAATCACTATCAAGACCACGCTCGGATTGCTGGCGCTCTGCGCTGTGGCGCAGAACTGGGCGCTGCGACAAAATACGCCGATTGAACGAGCGCTGCTTCTGCTATCGGGATTGCTGCTGGTGTTCCCGAGCCTGATCGAGGCGCTGGTGGAGTCGATTATCGGACGGGATATCAGCTACACCTATTTGCCGGGTCTCATCGTCGGACTGGGTGTGATCATATGGCAGGCACGAACGAGGCCAAGGCCGGTTCCGGCCTGAAGGCTGGCCGGGAATCTGACCGGAAAAAAATAGACGCCTGAAATAAGGGCGCCGCTCGGGAGAGAAACAAATGAAAGCAGCCTCGATCGGCTTGGCTCTGCTTGGACTCCTCTGCATCCGTGCCGGTGAAACCAGCGCGCAGACGAGAACCATATCGCTTGCGACCGGCGGCACCGGCGGCATCTATTATCCGCTCGGTGGCGGCATCGCCAGCATGCTCTCGAAGCAATTGCCAAACACACAGGTCACCGCCGAAGTCACCGGTGGCGCCGTCGACAATATTCGCCTTCTCTCCTCCGGTCAGGCCGAGCTCGGCTGGGTATCCTCCGATGTCGGCGCGGATGCTGTCGCCGGCATCGGACGATTCACGTCCAAAGTGCCGTTGCGTGCGCTGGTGAACTTCTATTCCAGTCCGATGCATGTGGTGACCGTCGAAGGCACCGGCATCGAGCATGTCAGCGACCTTAAGGGGAAACGCGTCTCCACTGGATCGCCGGGCAGCGCCAGCGAGACCCAGGCGTTTCGCATGCTCGAAGCCGCCGGTCTCGACAAGGATCGCGACGTCAAACGCGAACGGCTTTCGGTCGCTGAGTCCGTGAGCGCCATGAAGGACAAGAAGATCGAAGCCTTCTTCTGGGGCGGCGGTGTTCCGACAGCAGCCGTGACCGATCTCGCACTGACGCCGGGATTGAAGATCAAACTGATCGACGTCGCTGAACTGTTGCCCGCGATCGTCGCAAAGTACGGCAATATCTTTGCGCCGAGCGTCATCAAGGCGAACAGCTACCCGGGCCAGACCAAGGACAGCCCAGGCTTTGCAGCCTGGAACGCAATCATGACCACGGACAAAATGCCGGATGACGTGGCCTATGCCATCACCAGGGCCATCTTTGAGAACAAGCCCGAACTCGTCGCCGTTCACAAGGAAGCACTGAACATGGACCTTGCGACGCAGACAGACGCTCAATCGCCTGCGCCCTACCATCCGGGGGCGCTGAAATATCTGAAAGAGAAAGGTGTGCGGCCCTGATTGCCCACCGCATTGATTCATTCAAACAATACTTAACATCACGGAGGAAAACGACATGCTGACGAAACTCAAAAAGAATACTCTCTTTGCGCTGACGGCTGTGGCAGCACTCGGTCTTGGCAGCGCGGTCTACGCTCAGCAGAAGACCATCGCGATCGGTACCGGCGGTACCGGCGGCGTGTATTATCCGCTGGGCGGCGCGATCGCCAACGTGCTGTCGAAGAACCTTCCGAACGTACAGGCCACCGCGGAAGTGACAGGCGGCTCCGTCGA
The DNA here is from genome assembly GCA_021732625.1 of Hyphomicrobiales bacterium. Taxonomy (GTDB): domain Bacteria; phylum Pseudomonadota; class Alphaproteobacteria; order Rhizobiales; family Xanthobacteraceae; genus SG-bin9. Next base: position 908 of record JAKFUP010000023.1, on the reverse strand, counting down.
TAACCTGAAGCTGATCGGCGCAGGAAAGAACGAGATGGCCTTCAGCATGGCCGATGCTGCCCTCGATGCGCTCAATGGTGAAGACAAGTTCAAAGGCAACAAGGTTCCATTGCAGACCCTTCTCGTTGTCTATCCGAACCGTATGCACGTCGTGACTGTCGAAGGCTCGGGCATCGAGACCATGGCCGACCTCAAGGGCAAGCGTGTCTCAACGGGTTCGCCCGGCAGCGCGACCGAAGTGATGGCATTCCGCGTCATCGAGGCCTCGAGCCTCGACAAGGATAAGGACTTGAAGCGCGAGCGCCTCGGCGTCGCCGAGTCGGTCAATGCCATCAAGGACAAGAAGATCGACGCCTTCTTCTGGGTCGGCGGCATCCCGACGGCTGCCGTGACCGATCTGGCTGCGACACCCGGCGTCAAGATGAAGCTTATCGATCATAGTGACGCGGTCGCCAAGATGAACGCGAAATACGGCGAACTTTACAGCATCGGCAACATCAAGGGCGGCTCTTATCCGGGCTACGACAAGGACAACAAGATCGCCGAAGTCTGGAACATCATCGTCACCGGCGACAAGATGAGCAACGACGACGCCTACAACATCGTCAAGACGCTGGTCGAGAAAAAGGACGACATCGTTGCCGTTCACAAAGAAGCGCTCAGCTTCTCGCTCGCCAACCAGAAGCAGGACCGCTCACCGATTCCGTTCCACCCCGGCGCGCTGAAGTACTTCAAGGAAAAGGGCATCGGCGGCTGATAAAACCAACTGCCTAAGGTTTAAGCGAACGGCGGCCGGGCACATCGGCCGCCGTTTCTGTTATCTATCTGTCGAACGCGGCGATCTATGCTGCTGGACCATTTGAATCGAAGAACCCGCAGCAAGCGGACGTCAAGGAGACAGCAATGAC
>JAKFUP010000072.1 GCA_021732625.1 Hyphomicrobiales bacterium | reverse complement strand
CCCTTGTGGGAGAGGGTGGCGAAATCGAGTGAAACGAGATTGAGCCGGGTGAGGGGTGAGTTGGATGAAGCACCCCTCACCCGCCCTCACTTCGTTCGGGCACCCTCTCCCACAAGGGGAGAGGGAAAGGAGAATCTCACGCGGCCTTGGCGAGCGTGGACTTGGTCTCGGCGAATGCCCAGTCGAGCCAGTGCGTCAGAATCTCGACGTCACTGGCTTCGACGGTCGCCCCGCACCAGATCCGAAGACCAGCGGGCGCATCGCGATAATGCGCGAAGTCGTAGCCGGCGCCTTCCTTCTCGACCAGCGCGACGAGCTTCTTGGAGAAGTCCGCCTGCGCATCGTTCGACAGCGAGGCAACCGCGGGATCGATAATCTTCATGCACACTGAAGTGTTGGAGCGGATCGCAACATCCTTGGCGAGGAAATCGATCCACGGCGTCTTGGCCGCCCAGTCGCTCAGCACTTTGGTGTTGGCATCGGCGCGCGCCTTCAGACCTTTAAGACCGCCGACGGTCTTCGCCCAATTCAGCGTGTCGAGATAATCCTCGACGCACAGCATCGACGGCGTGTTGATGGTTTCGCCCTCGAAGATGCCTTCGTTGAGCTTGCCGCCCTTGGTCATGCGGAAAATCTTCGGCAGCGGCCACGGCGGATTGTAACTCTCAAGCCGGGCGACGGCGCGCGGCGACAGGATCAGCATGCCGTGCCCGGCTTCACCGCCGAGCGCCTTCTGCCAGGAGAATGTCACCACATCGAGCTTCTTGAAATCGAGCGGCTGCGCGAACGCAGCGGACGTCGCGTCGCAGATCGTCAGCCCTTCGCGATCGGCCTTGATCCAATCAGCGTTCGGCACCCGCACGCCCGATGTGGTGCCGTTCCATGTGAACACGACGTCCGACGCCGGATCGGCTTTGGTGAGATCGGGAAGCTCGCCGTAAGGCGCCTTCATCGTCACCACGTCCTTGAGCTTCAATTCTTTCGCGACATCGCTGACCCAGCCTTCGCCAAAAGATTCCCATGCGATCATGGTGACCTTGCGCGGCCCAAGCAGCGACCACAGCGCCATTTCGACTGCGCCAGTGTCCGACGCAGGCACGATGCCGATTTTGTAATCGGCCGGCACTTCCAGCACGTCGCGCGTCAGCTCGATGGCAAGCTTCAAGCGTGCCTTGCCGACCTTGGCGCGATGCGAGCGGCCAACAACTGCGTCTTTGAGATTTTGGGGGTTCCAGCCGGGGCGCTTTGCGCAGGGGCCAGAAGAAAAGTGCGGCACGGCCGGCCGCACAGCGGGCTTCGCTGTCGTCATGTTCTATCCTTCCAGATAGCTAGCCTCCCGTTGGGGGGAGGTGTCCCGCCGCCGGAGATATGGGAATTGCCGGCTTTCGTCAAGATTGTTTCCGGCGAGTTTCGGAACACGTCATTGCGAGGAGCATCACCACGCTCCGCGTCGTCCCCGCGAAAGCGGGGACCCATAACCTCTAAGTTAATTGAGGCGCGCTGCAGGAGCAGCAAAGCCACTCGCGGCATTCGCCACATACTCGCCGCGGCGTATAGGTCCCTGCGTACGCAGGGACGACGCTGAGGGTTTGACGAGGCAACTCAAGGTTATCAAAGCCTTAACGTCATGCCGGCGTGGCTCTCGGTAAAGCCGAGATTGACGTAGAACCGCTGCGCATCGACGCGGGCGCGGCTGGTGAGCAATTCGATCAAGTGACAGCCGCGTGACCTCGATTCGGCAATCGCCCAGCGCAACAAAACTTCGCCGATGCCCTGCCCGCGCAACTTTCCATCGACGCGGACATCCTCGATCAGCGCACGCACAGCACCTTGCGAACTCAGGCCCGGCAAGATGCAAAGCTGGAGTGAGCCGATTACGTTGTCCGCGCCATCGCACGCGACGACGAGCTGCAAGTTGCCATCGGCATCCACACGCGCGAACGCGTCGTAGTACGATTGCGGCAATGGGTCTTCGACACGCTCGCGATCCTTGCCGAGAAAATCGTCGGCCAGCATGCCCACAATCGATGGAACATCGTCGCGTGTCGCACGGCGGATGGTGATGCCTGCCATGTTCATGTTTGCGGAGTCATGCTCGCGCTACGGGCGGCAGGCCGAGCACCGTCTCGCCATCGCGAATCCAGCGGCGCAAGGCCGAATAACCCTCAAGATGAAAGCCGCCTTCGTGTGCAACGCGCGTGTAGGCCAGCAACGCAATGTCGGCGAGCGTGAAGCTGTCTCCCGTCAGATAGCGCGTCTCTGCCAGCTGATGCTCCATCCGCGCCAGCGCGGCATAGCCGCGCTTGACCTTGTCGGAGTCCAATTCGCTCACGTCCTTCTTGAGATAGACCATCATGAAACGGCAGACCGCGACGTATGGCTCGTGGCTGTACTGTTCCCAGAACAGCCATTCGTCCATCTTGGCAGCGGCGTAATCGCCGGCCGGTATCAGCGCGGTGCCTTTGGCCAGATAGCGAATGATCGCGTTGGACTGCGACAGCGCGCGGCCGTCGTCGAGTTCAACGACAGGCACCTGCCCGGCAGGATTCATCGCGAGAAATTCCGGCGTGCGCGACTGACCCTTCGTGGTGTCGATATCGACCCAGGTGTACGGCCGCTTGAGGATGTCGCAGGCCCACTTCACCTTCAGGCAATTGCCAGAATTGAGATCGCCATAAATTTTCATGACATCCCCGCTGCTGTTAACCGCAGCAGAGACAAGCAGCCCGAGTCAATCCGCGCAACTACTTTTGCTGCCTGCCATCCGGGCGAAAGGATCAGAATTTATAGCCGAGGCCGCCGCGTACAGTGCTGATGTTGGTTTCGACAACAGTGGTGATGCGCAGGTACTCGAATTCTGCACGGGCAAATAAACCACCAATCAGCATCACATCGACGCCGGCGCCGAATGAATAGCCATAGACAAAATGGCTCGGCAGATTGCCGGTCGTCGTGACCGAAACCGGACCGTATGTCGGCTGCCCCGGCGGACCGCCGGTGCCCGACGCCGTAGCCGTCAGACTACGCGCGATGTCGGCTTGACCGAGACCGATCCCGGCAAAGGCATAGGGAAGAAAGGGACCGGTGACGTAGCCTGCGCGCGCTCGAATGGTTCCGAAGTTCTCGAGCTGGAGCGACGAAGACGATGCATAGTTCACCGTATTCTGATAGCCGCCATCTGTATAAATGTTTGTATTGAGCCCCGTGGAGCTGCCCTTGAAGTTGCCATGGAGGAAGCTGCCTTCCAGACCGAGAACAACATCATCCCATTGGGCATTGTAGCCGGCGAAGGCGCCATAACCGATCTGATTGTCCGACGATTTTCCAAGACCGGGCACAACCGGCGCCACGAAACTCGTGAAGAACGGATTGGATGCGAAAGCGGACGCCAGTCCACCATTGGCTCGGGCGTGGTTGAGAGATGCTGCACCCCATCCCACCTGGCCGCCGACGTAAAAGCCCTGCCAGTTGACCGAACTTGAACTGAGGCCCTCGCTCACAGGGCCGCGCAGAATCGGAAGGTCCGACAGGTCGGCAGCCTCGGCGCCCGAGACTGCACTCACCAGAATTGCCGCCAACATCAACCGGCGCATTGCTCACTCCATCCGCAACTCGACACGCCGCAATCATGGCTTGTTAACCTTAACCAATCGTTGTCGCGGCGGCTTTTTTCAGCGCCAGCAGAAGACGTTGCACAGCGACTTCGCTCGGCACTCAAACGAAAACAGCGCGGGACAATCCCGCGCTGTTTTTTTCCTGAAGAGATAGAGAACGATCAGCCGCGGCGAATCAAAGGCAGCAGCGGCGCCGGCGGCGGCACTACGAGAGTCGGTTCCAGATTCCAGCGTAAGCCCAATCGCAGATCGTTCGAGGTGATTTCCTTGAACGTGGTCGGATTGAAGCGCAGGTTGGTGCCATCGAACGTCTGCAGGTCGCCGGTGATGCCATCGCCGAGATTGAGATAGCGATAGGCCAGTTCGATCGTGAAGTTGTTGTTCACCTTGTATGCGAGACCGGCATGCAAGGCATAGGCGACGTTGGTCCTGGTGGCTTTCTGCCCAAACGCAACGCTGCCGTTCGGCGTGTTGATGTCGGTGAAACCACGAATTTCGTTTCGGCTGTAACCGATACCCGCGCCGACAAACGGCGTGATACACCAGAAGGTGCCGAGATCGGCGTAGGCGTTGACGAGGCCGAGCCACTCGGACTTGTTGCCGCGGTACTCATCGGTCGCAGCCGAGTTACCATTGGGGAATGTCGTACCGTTCGTCAGACGAACGATTTCAAGCCCGTTGAAGCTGGTCTTGCCGCGATATTCGCCGGTGACGTCGAAGCGCAGCCAGCTGTTGTACTGATAGCCGATGCCGATGCCGAAGGTCACGCCGCTGTCGAACTCGTAATGGACCGGCTGAACCGAGACGCCAGGATCGTTGTAGAGAACATTCTGAAGGCTTTTCACCTTCTGATTCGTCATGCCGATATCGCCGCGCAGATACCAGCCGCCAAATTCCTGCGGCGGCGGCGGCGCATAATATGGCTGCGGCGGCGGCGGCGCGATTGGCGGCGGCAGCGGATAGTCGGCGGCAAAAGCCGCGGTCGACAACAACGAAGCCGCCCCGGCGGCCAACAATGAATTAACGCGACGCATTGGCATCATCCTTTCGTCCGGTGAGGCAGACGACACGCAGACGCCTCACACACAAAAACCCGAAACAGAAACTCACGGGAGGACGATGCCACCAATTTCTTAAGCGGCGCTTAACCCTAATTATTAAGGTTGATTTTTAATGAGTATTTTTACGGCCGTCTTTCGCCGCAGCCGCAACTCCGGCACGAAAATCTGAAAAATCCCTGCACCAGAGGCATTTTTGGAATTCGGGATGGTGACGGCAAAACCCGGAACCATGGCAATCGGCGCACTTTTCGCCACACACACTAACAGAGCGTTGACGAAGACGGGCCGATTGCCCTCTCTTTAACTGGCCTTGCTGACCGAATGAGAAAGTCAGCCGCGTTGAGCGCTCACCTTCGGCAAAAACACCGCCAGCAAACCGATCGCAGGCAGGAACGCGCACACCGAATAGACGAAGTCGAGGCTGGTGAGATCGGCGAGCTTGCCGAGCACGGCTGCGCCGATGCCGCCGAGTCCGAATGCGAAACCGTAGAACACGCCGGAGATCAGCCCGAAGCGATGCGGCATCAATTCCTGCGCGAACACGATGATCGCCGGCGTCGCCGACGACATGATAAGGCCGATCAGAATGGTCAGCACCACGCTTCCGGTCAGACCCGCATAGGGTAGCATCAGCGTGAACGGCAGCGAACCAACAATCGAGAACCACAGCACATAGCGGCGGCCGAACCGGTCGCCGAGCGGTCCGCCGAAGTAGACGCCGACCGCATTGGCGCCGAGGAACACGAACAGCAGAAGCTGCGCGGTCTGCGTCTCCACACCGAACTTGTGGATCAGAAAGAACGTATAATAGCTGGTGATGCTCGCCATATAGAAGGTTTTGGAGAACATCAGCGCAACCAGCAGCACCAGCGCGAGCCTCACGCGCCACTGCGACAGGCCGAACGCCTGCGTCATCGCTTGCGCCGCTTTGCGGACGACAATGCGCGGCTTGTACCAGGCGCCGATCCGCCAGAGAATCGCCATCGCCAGCGCCGCGACGATGGAAAACCACGCGACACTCGGCTGGCCCAGCGGCACCACGATCAGAGCGGCCAGCAACGGTCCTGCTGCAGCCCCTAAATTGCCGCCGACCTGAAACACCGATTGCGCGAAGCCGTAGCGGCCGCCGGACGCGAGCCGCGCGATGCGCGCCGACTCCGGATGAAAGATCGCCGACCCGGTCCCGATGATCGCCGCAGCAATCAGGATGACAGCGTACTGATGCGCGGTCGAGAGCAGCAACAGGCCCGCCAGTGTAAATCCCATCCCCACCGCCAGCGAATAGGGCCGCGGCGTGCGGTCGGTCGAGAAGCCGACCAGCGGCTGCAGCAGCGACGAGGTAAACTGGAACGCCAGCGAGATCAGGCCGATCTGCGTGTAGTCGAGCGCATAGTTTGCTTTCAGGATCGGATAGATCGACGGAATCAGCGATTGCATCAGATCGTTGAGACAATGCGAGACACTGATCGCGAACAGCACTGCATAGGCCGGGCCTGCTGCGGACGCCGCAGCGGCAGGCGTCGCTGCCTCGACCATGACCGGCGTGGTGAGTGTGTCGTCGTTGACGATGACGGGCTTGTTCACGGCCGGTCCAGTGCTGGAGTGGAATTGAGCGTTAGATAGAGTGCGCTGATGGACGCGACCACTGACGATTCATGATGGCTGCGATGCGGACTTCTTCGCCCCGCTTGCGGGGAGATGGAGAAGACGCGCGTCGCGTTTACGCCGCCGCCGCGTGATCCAGCGCGGAGACCACCATATCGACGGCCTCCTCGACGATATCGCGGTTATCACCCTCGCCCATCACGCGGATCACGGGTTCGGTGCCCGACGAGCGGACCAGCAGACGGCCGCAGCCGTTGAGTCGCTTTTCGGCATCGGTGATCGCCGACTTCACCGCCGGATTATCGAGCGGCTTGCCGTTGCGATAGCGCACGTTCTTCAAGATCTGCGGCAGCGGTTCGAAGCGATGGCAAACCTCCGACACTGGCTTGCCGAGCTTCTGCACCACCGACATCACCTGCAACGCCGCGACAAAGCCGTCGCCGGTGGTGGTGAAGTCGGAGAGAATGATGTGGCCCGATGGCTCACCGCCGACATTGTAGCCGTGGGCCTGCATCTGTTCGAGCACGTAGCGGTCGCCGACCGGCGTTCGCAACAGACCGATGCCTTGATCCTTGAGGTAACGCTCAAGGCCAAGATTCGACATCACGGTCGCAACGATACCCGGCTTGGCGAGGCGTCCGTCGTCTTTCCAGCTTTGTGCGATCACTGCCAGCAACTGGTCGCCGTCAACCACATGGCCGCGCTCGTCGACGATCAGCACCCGGTCGGCGTCGCCATCCAGCGCAATGCCGATATCGGCGCGCATCTCGCGCACCTTCGCCGCGAGTGACGCGGGCGAGGTGGAGCCACAATCCTTGTTGATGTTGAAGCCGTCCGGCTCGACGCCGATGGCGACGACTTCCGCACCAAGCTCCCACAGCGCTTCCGGCACCACCTTGTAGGCAGCGCCGTTGGCACAGTCGACCACGACGCGCATGCCGTCGAGGCTGAGCGTGCGCGGCAGGGTGCGCTTGGCAAATTCGATGTAACGGTCATGCACGCCGTCGATGCGGCGGGCGCGGCCGAGGCTCGCGCTCTGCGCAAGTCTCTTGTCGATGTTCTCGTCCATCAACTGTTCGATCTGCATCTCGACCTCGTCCGACAGCTTGAAGCCGGACGGGCCGAACAGTTTGATGCCGTTGTCATCGAACAGATTGTGCGACGCGGAGATCATGACGCCGAGATCGGCGCGCATCGATTTTGTGAGCATGGCAACCGCCGGCGTCGGCATCGGGCCGAGCTGCAGCACGTCCATCCCGACCGAGGTGAAGCCCGCGATCAGTGCGGTCTCGATCATGTAACCCGACAGGCGGGTGTCCTTGCCGATGACGACGCGGTGGCGATGATCGCCGCGCTGAAACACCAAACCGGCGGCTTGGCCGACCTTGAGCGCGAGCTCAGGCGTAATCAGGCTGTTGGCGCGCCCGCGAATGCCATCGGTCCCGAAATATTTGCGGCTCATTCTTCCCCCAGCACCATCACCGCTGTCACAAGCGGCGATCGTATCCCGGTGCGGGTTATAAAGACTCTCAATCCGGCAGCGCTTCAAGAAATATGATGAATGATTACCGACCGGCGGGCAGCTGTTAAATCAGATAACCCATTGAATTTATGACTTATAAGTAGCTGCCCGGGTCGCTATCCGGATTTATTCCGGCAACCGTGGGCGGTCTTTTCAGCCGTTTTAGCCCTTCCGCTTGATATCACGGTCCTCTTTCGACGGCGGCGGCTGGGTCAGGTTGACCGGATCAGACGCCGGAAAGGTCTCTTCGAGACCCTCCTCAAGGGCCTCGTCCAGCCTGTCTTTGTTGCCCGTGTGCTTGGGATCACGTTCGGCCGTCTTGTCTGTCATATCAGCCTCCAAAGGTATCTTTCGACAACTCGCCGCGGTGCGGCACGTTCCCAAGACGGATTTCACTGAGCAGCAAAGGATTTGAGAGGCCTTGCACCCGCCGCATCGCTGGAGGACAACTCAAAAAAAGAGGAAACGGTCATGAACGAAGCGGCCATGAAAACCATCACCTGCATCGAAGACCTGCGCGTGCTGCACCAGCGCCGCGTACCACGCGCGTTCTTCGACTATGTCGATGGCGGTTCCTACGCGGAGGAAACCCTGCGCGCCAACCGCACCGATATGCAGCGCATCAAATTTCGCCAGCGTATTCTGGTCGATATCGATCACCGCGACCTCTCCACCACCATCCTGGGCGAGAAGGCGAGCCTGCCGCTGATTCTGGCGCCGGTCGGCTCGACCGGCATGCAGTGGGCTGACGGCGAAGTTCACGCCTGCCGCGCGGCGCACAAGCTCAACATTCCGTACACACTCTCGACCATGTCGATCTGCTCGATCGAGGAAGTGGCAAAGAACGTCGACAAGCCGTTCTGGTTTCAGCTCTACGTCATGCGCGACCGCGGCTTCTGCAAGGCGCTGATCGAGCGCGCCATCGCCGCGAAATGCAGCGCGCTGGTGTTGACCGTCGATCTGCAGGTGATCGGCCAGCGTCACGCCGACATCAAGAATGGCCTGACCGTGCCGCCGAACCTGATGAATCTGAAGAACATCATCGACTTCGCCTCGAAGCCCGGTTGGGTCGCCGGCATGGCCGGCACCAAGAACCGCAATTTCGGAAATATCTCGGGACACCTGAAGGGAGTGAACGATGTCGCATCAGTTTCGGAATGGGTCGCCTCGCAGTTCGATCCGTCGCTGAACTGGAAGGATGTCGAGTGGATTCGCAGCATCTGGCCCGGCAAGCTCATCATCAAGGGCATCCTCGACGTCGAGGATGCCCGGCTGGCGGTGAAAACGGGGGCGGAAGCAATCGTCGTGTCCAACCATGGCGGACGTCAGCTTGACGGCGCGCCCTCGTCGATCTCCATGCTGCCTGAGATCGTCGAGGCGGTCGGTGCCCAGACAGAGGTGATGATGGATGGCGGCATTCGCTCCGGTCAGGACGTGATGCGCGCGCTCGCACTCGGCGCGAAATCCTGCATGATCGGCCGTTCTTATGTTTACGGTCTGGGTGCGGGCGGCGAAGCCGGTGTGTTGAAGGCACTCGACCTCCTGTCCAAGGAGCTGTCGACCACCATGGCGCTGTGCGGCGTCAACACCATCGGCGAAATCGATCATCGCGTGCTGATGGACGACTATCCGCGCAATCGGTAAGACGACGTCCAATTCGCCAACTAAGACCGCATCAAATCCGCCTCGACCAGCGCGCGTAATTCGGCCGTCATCTGCGGGCGTTTACCGAACCACAGCTCAAAACCGCGCACGGCTTGATGTAAGAGCATGCCGAGACCATCGGCGGTTTTCAGTCCGCGCGTCTGTGCTGCCGCGAGCAATGGCGTGACCAGAGGCACGTAAACCAGATCGGCGACGGTTGCGCTTGCGGGCAGCGTATCGAGCGACAGGTCGAGCTGTGGCTGTCCCTTCATGCCGAGCGAGGTGGTGTTGACGAGCAGGCCCGCGCGCGGAAGCACGCTTGCGATCTCATTCCATGCCAGCGGTTGCACTTTTGCGCCGAATTGCGTGGCGAGACCCTGCGCCCGCTCCATGGTGCGGTTGGCGAGATGGATGCGATTGATCCCGCGATCGAGCAAACCGAACAGCACCGCACGCGAAGAGCCACCGGCACCGAGCACCAGCGATTCCTCCACACCATCCCAACCTGGCGCCGACGCATCGAGGTTACCGATGAAGCCTTCCACATCGGTGTTGGTCGCACGCAGCGTTTCACCGTCGAGCCAGAGCGTGTTGGCAGCACCGACCGCCTTTGCGCGATCATCGGGTGTGGACAGCTTAAGAGCACGCTCCTTGTGCGGAATGGTGACGTTCGCGCCTGCATAACCGCGCGCGGACAACTGCATGACGAATTCGGCAAAGCCTTCCGGCGGCACCGCCTCGATGCTGTAGCCGCCGGCGATGCCGAGCTGCTTGAGCCAGTAATTGTGGATGATCGGCGAGCGCGAATGCGCGGCCGGCCAGCCGATCAGACATGCAGCGCGAGCAGACGACGCCATAACATCCTTCCCGTTCGGCAAACGCGAAACTGCCGGATATCCGGTCAAATCACGCAGCGTTGGTTGATGTCAACGTCACGCGGCGGTTTGGCGCTGCATGATCACGGCGACAGCACTGAGCAGGAGAGCAGCAGCGGCGCCAAACCACACTGCATTGAGGCCGATGTGGCGATAGGCAACCGCTCCAGCGACGGAGCCGATCACAAGCGACGCCCACAGCATGAGGTTCGGAAACCACTCCCAGCGCGGGCCGCCATTGAGCGCGGCGGCGATCAGTTGTCCGATCTTGACCAACGCGCCGGTGACGTAAGTCAGGCCGAGCCCTGCTCCGCCCTGCAACTGAAATACCGAGTTCTCAAGTCCCATGGCAAATGCAAGAAGGCCGACTGCAACGCCCTGCAGACCAAATGACGCGCACAGCGCCGCAATGGCCAGCAGCACAGCTTCGGTCAGAAGCAGCCATGGCCGGCGTTTTTCCCCCCCGCCAAGCATGATGGCGCTGCCGCACCCGGCACCCGCCACGAAAACCACGATCAGGCCGACTGCCTCAAACGCGGCGCGCCAGTCCATTTCGGCAATACTGACACCGAGCCGGGTGGAGTTGCCGCTCATGAAGGATACGAACAGGCCGCCCAGGTGCAGGAAGCCGATGCCATCGACGAATCCAGCGAGCCCGCTCAGCGCCGACGCCAGCGCCACATTCTGTTTCGAACTCAGCATTCTCCGCCCCTGCTGCCACAAATCGTCACCAGCTACTGTAGTATCGGGCAGCAAAATAACGAAGGGAGAACGGCCATGCCGCAGTCAGCCACAGCCAATACCGCGAGCGCCAGCGATCTCGACATCCTGCATGACCTCAACCGCAACTATCTGCGCGCGGTGGAAGAGTCCGACGTGCGCTGGTTTGACGGCAATCTCTCGGACGACTTCCTCAACAGCAATCCGGACGGATCGATCGTCGATCGCGCGCGATTTCTGGCACAGATCGGCAAACCGTCATCGGTGAAGAACATCGAAGGCAGCGACATCCTCATCCGCCTGCTCGGCGGCTTCGCCTTCATCCATGCACGCACGGATTATGTGAAAGTCGCCGACGGCTCGAAAGGCTTCGGCCGCTACACCGACATCTGGCAGAACCGCGATGGCCGCTGGCTTTGCGTCTCGGCGCATGTGACGCGAGGCTGACGCCAAACCTATTCGCGGTCGTTGCGAGGAGCCTTAAGCCCCCGTATCGGCCTTCAATCCCGCCGCCTCAATGCCGGCGACGGTGCAGACCTCATCGTTGTCCGACGTATCGCCCGAGGTGCCAACCGCGCCGACGATTTCGCCGGCGGCATTGCGCACCAGCGCGCCACCGAGCATTGGCGCGAATTTGCCGCCGCTGATCTCGGCGATGGCCGATGCGAACTGCGGCATCTGCGCGCCGCGCTCCGCCAGCGGCCGTCCACCGGAGTTGAAACCGAGGCAACCATGGGCCTTGGCGCGGGCGATGTCAGGTCGAAACAATCCGCCGCCGTCTTCGCCGGAATAAGCGACGAGAACGCCCCGCGCGTCGAGCACGGCGACGCCGAGCGAGCGAAATTTCATCTCGCGTCCCTTCTTGAGCGCGCCTTCAATGATTTTTGTGGCCTGGGCGAGGGTCAGCGACATTTCCAACTCCGAACAAAAAGAGAGGCGCGGATTGCGCCATGGTCTGTGGCGTCAAACCACGCCTCCTCCGGCTGGTCAATGCGGCCTGGGCTCAATCACACCAAACCCGCGCAGCAAAACGCGGCGGAGCGAACTCCGCCGCGCCGGAGGCTTGAGAAATGATCAAGCCGCGACGCGATGCGCCGCGACGATCTGATCGGCAGTACGGCCGGTCACCTCGGCCATGTGATCGAACTGGCGGGTGAAGCTGCCGGCACCCGCGGTCGCCGACCGCAACTCGACGATCAGATCGCCGATCTCGGATTCCGGCATCATCGAGCGCACCATATCCCAGCCGCTCCACCCCTCGCGGGTATCGAAGCCGAGAATCTGGCCGCGCCGCGCCGACAGGATCGCATTGACCTTGGCGGTGGCATCCGTTGGACAGACAATCTCGACCACATGCACCGGCTCGAGCAGCACCGGCTGACATTGCGTCAGCCCCTCGCCCATGCCGATCCGCGCCGCCGTGCGGAATGCAAGGTCGGATGAATCGACGCTGTGATATGAGCCATCGGTCAGCGTCACCTGCACATCGGCCACCGGAAAGCCCAGTGGGCCGTGAGCGAGGCCGTCGCGCACGCCTTCCTCGACCGCGCCGATGTAGTTGCGCGGCACCGCACCGCCGACGATCTTGTCGACGAAGCTGAAGCCCGATCCGCGCGGCATCGGCTTGATCTCCAGCACGACGTCGCCGAACTGGCCGTGACCACCGGACTGTTTCTTGTGACGGCCACGGATCGTGGTCGGCTTGCGGATGCTTTCCCGATAGCCGATCGCTGGCGGGTTCTGTTTCACGGCAACGCCGAAGCGCTCGCCGAGCCGCTCGACGGCGAGACGCAGATGCATCTCGCCCTGGCCCCACATCACCGCGTCATGAGTTTGCGTATCGTGGATCAGCGTCAGCGATGGGTCTTCCTCGTTCAGTTTTGCCAGCGCCTGTCCAAGTTTGACGTCATCCTTGCGGTCCGCGGCGGCGAGCGCCACGGCCAGTACCGGCGCTGCCGGCGCCAGCGTCACCAGCGATGCCGGGGCCAGTTTGCCGAAGGACAATGTCTCGCCGGTCTTGATGGCGTCGAGCTTGCCCAGCGCCACAGTGTCACCTGTCTCGGCGCGCGGCCGTTTACCGTCTGCCGTTCCAGCCGCACCGAGAATGCCGGATACGCGCCCGCTTCCACCGCTTGACGACTGAGCTGTTGCGCCATCGTCGATCGCGCCGTTCAACACGCGCGCCAGCGAGAGCTTGCCGCCGTGCTGCAAATGCACCGTCTTGAATACGTAGGCCGACGCATCCTTGTTCAATGCGACACCGAGTCGTTTTGAGGTCTCTGCGATACCCGGAGCTTCGTGGCGCAACGCCTTCATCAGGCGCAGCACCCCGTTCTCGCGCATCGCCGAGCCGAGCAACACCGGACAGATCAGGCCCTCGCGCAGTTCGCGCACCAGATCGTCGAACACCGCGTCGCGCGGCGGCGGGATATCCGCGAGCAATTGCTCCATCAGCGCATCGTCGTGATCGGCGAGCTTCTCAAGCATCGAGAAGCGCGCTTCCTTCTCGCGCTCCAGATCGCTGCCCTTGAGTTCGATCACTTCGGAGGGCATGTGTTCGCGGTAAACGAACGCACGCTCCAGCGCCAGATCGACGAAGCCCGCGATCAGTTCGCCGTTCCAGATCGGAATTTGCCGGAGCACCAGAGGAATTCGAGACGCCGGTTGCAATGTCGCAAGCGTCTCGCGCACGCGTTTGCTGGCCTTGTCGATCTTGTTGAGGAACAGAAAACGCGGAATGCCGCGATCTTCCAGTTCGCGCAGGATGATCTGCAACTGCGGTAGCTTTTTCTCGTCCGCCTCGCAGACGACGACCGCGGCATCGACCGCAGGCAGGCAACTGCGCATGTCGTTGGCGAACTCGATCGAGCCCGGGCAATCGAGGAAGGTGTAACTGTCACCCATGAAATTCACGGTCGCCGCGGTCAGCGACGTACTCATCCGGGCGGTGCCGCTATGATTTGTGTGATGGCCGTTTGAGTGATTGTCCGCGCCGCGTGCGGGCGAACTGGCGGGCGAACTGGTACGTGAGATAATCGCTTCCAGGAGCAAGGATTTTCCGCTTTGAAACGGGCCCACCAGTGCGATGCACCGGGGACCCGATCGTTCAAGACCCAATCGTTCAAGACCTGCGGGACTTCTGACCTCGCTCGCCATATGCCGTCTCCATCTGGAGCTCGGCCCGCGTCAGACCTTTATCCGGCGAAGTGGATCAGCGGTTCGCCGCCGGACAAAATCCTAACTTCCCAGTTAAGCGCATTCCCTCGCAACCGTTCGCCACTTTTGCGGAAGACGCCCATGCGGGTCGGCCCAATAATCGTCTGCGCGTTTGCTGGCGTTGGCAAGCAGGAAACATACTGCTGTGCGGGATGAAGCTTGGAGGGATCACAACAAAATCCGGCTCCGTCAAACGGAACCGGATTTGAAGAGAATGGGTGCGAAAGCGTTGGTACGGCAGGCTGAAAGCTTAGCGGCCCGGTGCGGGACGCAACTCCATGCTCTCAAGGCCAGCGGCAGCGCTGAGACCGGTTTGGCCCTGAAGGCTGAGCGGCTGCAGAGCGAATGAATTGGCAGAACCGCCGACCAGCGCGTTGGCGCCAACGCCGACGCCGACGGCGGCACTCGCCTGCACGCCGGCATAGTTGCCCGACAGATCTCCGCGGCCGAGCTGCTCGGTCGGTGCGAACACGCCCCATGCCAGACCCGACGCTGTTGTCGCTCCCAGATCGAGACCAATTTTGCGGATCGTGGCGACGTAATATCCCGGCGGACGGCCATCGGACTTGAACACACAATCGAGATTGCTCACCGAGCCGACAATGAAGCCGGTGCTCGACCCGCCCCGGCATTCGAGGACGCCGACCTGAATTCGCGACTGCGCCTGCGCGGCGGCAAAGGACGCAACCAGCGCCGCTGCTGCGACCCCGAGACTGAGTGAAAAGCGGTGCATGAAGAACCTCCAGGCAATGGATGTGTGATGCAGAAAACCTTGACGCTGCCCCTTAGCGAATAACGGCATCTAGTCACATCATGCGGCAATGTTCAATCGAGGCCCGCAATGCCGGTCGCCGGAATGCCGCCAAAAACAAAGGGCCCGCTTGCGCGGGCCCCAGTGATTCACCAGTCATCAACTCAGCTTCAAAACCGATCGCTCAACCAGCCGGCCGGAGCTGCAAGCCTGCGATGCCCGCGGCAACGCTGAGACCGGTCTGGCCCTGGACGCTGAGCGGCTGCAACGCGAACGAATTCGACGAACCGCCGACCAGTAAATATGCGCCGACGCCGACACCGATCGTGGCGCTGCTCTGCACCCCACCGTAGTCGCCCGCGAGATCGCCGGGACCGAACTGGCGGGTCGGCGCGAACACCGTCCACGACAGCAACGTGCTTTCGGTCACACCGAGATCGAGACCCAAGCGGCTGATCTGCGCCGCATAACGCTCAGGCCGGCGGCCGGGGGCGCGATAGACGCAATCGAACGTATTGCTCGAGCCGAGAACCAACCCGACCTGACGGCCGGCGCGGCACTGCAGGGTGCCGACCTGCACGCCGGACTCCGGCGGCGTCACCACGACGCGCGTGCGGCGCGATTGCGCATCGGCGCCCGATGCGAATGCGGTGAGAGTTGCAGCAACAAGGCCAAGCACGATTGTAGAGCGACGCATGAGATTATCTCCGGACTAAAGCAGGTCTTTCAAGTCAAAGACGGATGACTGCTCCGCACCGTCGATGCGGGGCACATGCCGAATTCGCCGATAGGCGACAGCGCCGATATCGGACCGTTTTTGGGCTTATTTAAGGTTGCCGCAAAAACGCTGGATTCGGCGGCAGGCATCCTCAAGATCCGAGGTTTTCGTGGCATATGAAATGCGAAATGCCGGGCCAAGCCCGAATGCCGACCCCTGAACCACGGCCACGCCTTCGCTCTCGAGAAGCTCAGTCACGAAGTCTTCATCATTCGCCAACATTTTGCCCGACGGCGTGGTCTTGCCCATGGTGCCTGCGCACGACGGATAGACATAGAACGCGCCCTCGGGACGCGGGCACTCAATGCCCTTGGCCTGATTGAGCATCGAGACCACGAGATCACGGCGTTCCTTGAACACCTTGTTGTTGGCTGGAATGAACTCCTGCGGACCGTTCAACGCCTCGACCGACGCCCATTGCGAGATCGACGACGGGTTCGAGGTCGATTGCGACTGGATCGTCGCCATCGCCTTGATGAGGTCCGCCGGCCCGCCGGCATAGCCGATGCGCCAGCCGGTCATGCAATAGGCCTTCGACACCCCGTTCACCGTCAGCGTCCGCTCGTAGAGCTTCGGCTCGACCTGCGCCGGCGTGGTGAATTCGAAATCGTCGTAGACGAGATGCTCGTACATGTCGTCGGTCATCACCCAGACGTGCGGATGCTTCACCAGCACGTCAGTCAGAGCTTTCAGTTCGGCGCGCGTGTAGGCCGCGCCGGTCGGGTTCGACGGCGAACACAGAATGATCCACTTGGTCTTCGGCGTGATCGCCTTTTCCAGCGCGGCCGGCTGCAGCTTGAAGCCCTGCGCCGCCGTGCAGACCACCGGCACCGGCTCGCCGCCGGCCAGCGCCACCATTTCCGGATAGCTGACCCAGTACGGCGCGGGAATGATCACCTCGTCGCCCGGATTGATGGTCGCCATCAGGGCGTTGTAGAGCACCTGCTTGCCGCCGGTGGACACCGTGATCTGGTTCGGCTTGTAGGTCAGCCCATTCTCGCGCTGGAACTTGGCGATGATCGCGTCCTTCAGCTCGGCAATACCATCGACCGCCGTGTACTTGGTCTTGCCGGCCTCGATGGCGTGGATCGCGGCCAGTTTGATGTTGGCAGGGGTATCGAAGTCCGGTTCCCCGGCACCGAGACCGATGACGTTGCGTCCCGCCGCTTTCAGCGCGCGTGCTTTGTCCGTGACCGCAATCGTCGCGGACGGCTTCACACGGGCAAGCGAAGTGGACAGAAACGTCATCACAATCTCCTGAAGGGGTTGCAGGCCCGGACCGGGAATCCGGTCAGCGAGCAAGCCGCACAGTAAAGTCCATACCGCCCTATCGCAAGCCGGTTCCCGCATGGCTGTCCGGCCCTTGAAAACAGGCATTTTCAAAACTTGCCGGGAATGCCAAACAGGGTTCGCTGAAAGACACTTCTGGAAAGGGTATACCTCCTGGCGCAAGCCCTTGACGACCCCGACAGACTTGCGGAACTCGCCGCCACCGGCCTGCTCGATTCCGAGCCGGACGAGTCGTTCGACCGGCTGACGCGCATGGTGATCCGGCTGCTGGACGTGCCGGTGTCGCTGATCTCACTGGTCGACAACAGGCGGCAGTTCTTCAAGAGTCAGCACGGTCTTCCCGCGCCCGTCGCCGAAGAACGGCAAACGCCGCTGACGCATTCGTTCTGCCAGCTTGTGGTCAAAGAGGGCGCACCGCTGATGGTGACCGACGCGCCGAACGATCCGCGCGTCTGCGACAATCTCGCGATACCCGATCTTGGCATCGTTGCCTATCTCGGCGTCCCGCTGATAAAGGCATCAGGTCACATCCTGGGATCTCTATGTGCCATCGACACCAAACCGCGGCAGTGGACGGACGACGACCAGCGCCTGCTGATCGATGTGGCGGCGATCGTCATGAGCGAAATCGCGCTCAGCGAGGAGATCGCGCGCCGCCGAGCTGCGGAAAGCGCACAGCAGCTTCTGATCGGTGAGTTGCATCATCGGGTAAAGAACACGCTCGCCAACGTGCACGCCTTGATCCGGCTCAGCCTCAATTCATCGCAGACGCTTTATCAGTTTCGCGACAGCATCGGCGCGCGGATCACATCGCTCGCCAACACCCACACGCTGCTGACCGGCCAGAAATGGGCCGCGGTCAATTTTCGCGACCTCCTGAACAGCGAACTCGACGCCTATCAGCAATCCGGGCGTATCACCTACGATGGCCCCGATTTCGAGGTCGGCTCGGACGCCGCCACCTCCGTCGGCATGATCATTCACGAACTGACCACCAACGCCAGCAAGCACGGCGCACTCTCATCGCCCGCAGGCAAGCTCGTCCTGCACTGGACCATCGGCCCTGATCCCACAAAGCCAGGCAACCGCCTCCGGCTGGACTGGATCGAAAGCGGCGGCCCGCCGGTGAAGCAGGAACGGCGTAACGGATTCGGCTCCACGCTGATCGATCGTCTGGCGACCGGCCAGTTTGGAGGCACATCGTCTTTTGACTTTCGCGAAAATGGCCTTGTGTTTCATGCCGATTTTGTCATTCCGCCCGCCGAGGCGCTTCCAGCGATCCAACTGTAAACGAAGCCTTAAAGCAAACGCGCTAAGAATGTGCTTCTCCACCAGCACATGGCCGACGCGACGGGATGCAAGCCCTGACTTCAATCTGGCAGAATATCCAATCCGGCGGATGGGTGACGGCCGAGCGCATGCGCGCCTACAGCATCATCCTGATTGCTGTCGTGACAATCACGGCGGGAATCGGTTTCTCACGTCTGGACACATGGGTCGATGACAGCGGAAAACCGATCGGCACCGATTTCACCAACACCTACGCCGCTGGTTATCTGGCCAATAAAGGCATGGCCGCCAGCGCCTACAATCCGCTGATTCAGCACAGCATCGAAAAGGCGATCTTCGAGCGCAGCGACATTCCGCTGTTCACCTGGAACTACCCACCGTTCTTTTTTGCCATCGCCGCATTCGTCGCGTTGATGCCATACGGATGGGGGCTGTTTTGCTGGGTCGCAGCGAGCCTGTCGACCTATCTGCTGACGATGCGCGCGATCCTGCCACGGCCGGAAACGCTGTTGCTGGCGCTCGCGTTTCCAGCGAGCTTCGTCAACATCGGACACGGCCAGAACGGATTTCTCACTGCCGCATTGATCGGTGGCGCGCTTCATTTCATGCCGCGGCGGCCATGGCTGGCAGGCCTGTTGATCGGGCTGCTGGTCTACAAGCCGCATTTCGGTTTGATGATTCCGCTTTGTTTGCTGGCGGATCGCCGCTGGATCACCTTCATTGCTGCCGCGTGCAGCGTCATCGTGCTGTCCGCCTTATCGGTTGCAATCATGGGAGTCGATATCTGGAAAGCCTTTCTGCAGTCGACCGACGTGACGCAGAAGCTGGTGTTTGAATCCGGCGCTACCGGCTGGGAGAAATTCCAGTCAGTCTTTGCAGCGATCCGAGCCTGGAACGGATCGCTGACGCTGGCGTATTCCGTTCAAGGCATGCTGGCGCTGGTGCTGGCAACATCGCTGTTCTGGATGTGGCGCGGGAATGCAGCCTACGATCTGAAAGCTTCTGCGTTGGCTACAGCGAGCTTGCTGGCAACGCCATATGCTCTCGACTACGACATGGTGGTGCTCGCAGTCTCGATCGCCTTCTTCGTGCGGCACGGGCTGGCACATGGCTTCCGCGACTACGAAATCACCGTGCTGGCCGCCACATGGATTGCGCCGCTGATTGCGCGGACAGCCGGCGGACTAACCGGCATCCCGATCGGATTGATCGCGATGATTTTGCTTTTTGCGGTTACTGCTTATCGCGCTGCTTGCGACACCGGCGCACTGAGCCCAGTCCGCTCCAAAATGGCACAGGCGTAAAACTCAGACGCGGTTCCATAACCATTGCAACCGGAACAATGCGATAGAGGTTGTATCAACCGCATCGTACAACGAAAAGTTAAATGACGCTGCCTAGTCTCTCGATGCCCGTCATGACGGGAACTTCGATGGGGACGACAGGATGGCGTCGATCTGGATAAATCTGCGTACTGGCGCGTGGCTCACTGCGATCCGTATCCGCGGATACAGCATCATCGTACTGGCAATCGCTGTTTCGGCGATCCTTGGCTGGATTGCCACGTCATCCAGCATGATCGACCTCAACAAGAAACCGATTGGCACCGATTTCTCCAGTTTCTACGCAGCCGGCTCCCTGGCACTCGAAGGCAAGGCAGCCGCAGCCTATGATATCGCTGCGCATCACGCACGTCAGGAGAAAAACTTCGGCAATGCCACGCCGCACTATGTCTGGCTCTATCCGCCGCCGTTTCTCCTGATCGCAACGCCGCTCGCGTTGCTGCCCTACGCCGCAGCTCTCGCGTTGTGGCAGGGCCTGACGCTTGTGCTCTATCTCGTCGCTATCGGTGCGATCGTGAAACGAAGCGGCATTGTGTTGAGCCCGCGCGACTGGATTCTTCCAGCGCTCGCATTTCCGGCGGTTCTGATCAATCTCGGCCATGGCCAGAATGGATTTCTCACCGCCAGCCTGTTCGCCGCAGCACTGCTCAACCTGCCGATACGCCCGATCGTCGCTGGCGTGCTGTTCGGCCTATTGTCATACAAACCGCAATTCGCACTCATGATCCCGCTCGCGCTGCTCGCTGCGCGGCAATGGAAAACAATGACGGCTGCGACCGTCACCGTTCTCGCGCTGATCTTGCTGACGGTGGTGATGTTCGGACCCGACACATGGCATGCTTTTTTCGCATCGACCACCACCGCTCGCGAGCTTTTGCTCGAACAAGGCAGTGTCGGTTTCGAAAAACTGCAGAGTGCATTCGCCGCCCTGCGCTCCTGGGAAGCCGAAATCCCGTTGGCTTACGCGTGCCAGACCGCAGTGACAGTCCTCGTTGGAGCGGCGATCGTCTGGCTCTGGCGCGGGCCGCACGACTACGCGCTGAAGGCCGGCGCGCTGCTGGTCGGAACGCTGCTCGCCTCGCCTCATGTGCTTGACTATGACCTGGTGCTTCTCGGACCGGCGCTGACGTTTCTCAGTCTGTACATGATGAAAACCGGCATCCGCGATTTCGAGGCAACGGCATTGGCCGGCTGCTGGATCGCTCCTCTGATCGCGCGCACGGTGGCCGACTTAACCGACATTCCGCTTGGATTGATGGCGATGACACTGGCCTTTGAAATCGTGATTTGGCGCGCCGTGACCAATACCGCGACGCACAGTCGCGCAGGCGTGATGGTGCGAGCGGGCTCAAATACCAGCTGATTTTTTCTCTTTGTGATTGCCGCGCATCGTTTTCGGCACTTTCCATCATGAGGGGCTTGCGGCGCGGCGACCGCGGCATCATTGTTTCAACGCTTTCGGGAGGAAGGGTGTGCTGCGGCGGCAACGCCAAACAAGCGCATCTGAAACAGCGCATCTGAAAACAGCGAACCACCGCATGTACAAGCTCTATTCAATGCAGCGCTCCGGCAACAGCTACAAGGTCCGCCTTGCGCTGGCGCTGTTGAACGCCCCGTACAAGGCGATCGAAATCGACATCCTGCGCGGCGAGAGCCGCACGCCGGATTTTCTCGCCAGAAACCCCAGCGGTCAGGTGCCGCTGCTGGAAATCGGGGAAGGCCGCTACCTCGCCGAGTCGAATGCGATCCTCTGGTACGTCGCCGGCGGCACGCCGCTTGCGCCCGAAAGCCGGATGGACCGCGCCGAAGCTCTGCAATGGATGTTTTTCGAACAGCACGCGCTGGAGCCAAATATCGGTGCGGCCTATTTCTGGCTCTCGCTGGTTAGAGGCGGTCGCGAGTTGCATGCCTATTCGCTGGAAGACTGGATGGAGCGTGGCTACGCCGCGTTGCAGGTGATGGAGAACCATCTCAGGACCCGCGACTTCTTCGCCGCCGGCCAGCTCACCGTCGCCGACATCGCGCTGTTCGGCTACACCCACGTCGCACACCTGTGCGATTACGACCTGACAAGTTTTCCCGCCGTTCGTGCGTGGCTTTCGCGGGTCGAAGCAGCTCCGGGTTTCGTCAACATGGAGTGGAAACCCGAATTGGTTTCCGGCGAGGACACGGGCATTGCCGCCACGATGTGAAAGCAGTGTATTTCCAAAGAATAACGGGGATTTCACATCGCTGTGTTTGAACTTGCCGTGCTTTCGCCTCTTTTGTGACGGCCACCGCCGCATTCCAGACAGCGATTTTTGCGATTCAGAGTGTGCGGGTGATTCGCCTGCCTGATTTGTGTCATTAAGGATTCCGGACCATGTCGCGGTCGCATGGCGCAGTTGCCGGTTTCGGCAGCCGCGCCGCCACCACCTTCCGTCTCCGAACCGCCATCGCGGCGTCGATCGCGATCGGCGCGATCTCGCTGTGCCTGATCGTGGCCATCACGGTGCTGTCGATCAAAGTCGTAGCGGCGATGCCGCTGCCGGCTTGAGCCGCGCCCCTAACACCCTTATCTCTGTATTGCCGATGCACGCGCAACGCGAGCTTGAGAGGTTGCGATGAAGACGCCTGTAGTCCTCGTCACCGCGTCGCTGGCGATCGCCACCGCACTGGCGGCCACATTCCTGATTGCGACCGGCACGCGCGGCGATAGCGCCTCGTTCACCTCATCGGCAGGCAAGCTTGAGGTCGAGACCATTGCCACCGGCCTCGCCTATCCGTGGGGGCTCGCTTTTCTGCCCAATGGCCGCATGATCGTCACCGAGAAGCCCGGCCGCATTCGTCTCGTTACGCGCGAAGGTCAGTTGTCGCCGCCGCTCGCCGGCGTGCCCGAAGTTTGGTATTCGGGGCAAGGCGGCATGCACGATGTCGCACTCGACAAGTCTTTCGCTCAGAACAGCACGATCTATTTTTGCTACGCCGAGCGCGCCGCTGGCGGCGGACGCACCGCCGTCGCACGCGGCAAGCTTACCGAGAGCGGCACGCCGCGCTTGACCGACGTACGTGTCATCTTCCGCCAGGACGGTCCGCTCTCCTCCGGCAACCACTATGGCTGCCGCATCGCGCAGGCGCCGGACAACAGCCTGTTCGTTTCGCTGGGTGATCACTTCACCGCGCGCGATCAGGCACAGACACTCGACAATCACATCGGCAAGGTGATCCGCATCACACCTGAAGGCGCCGCGCCGAAGGACAATCCGTTCGCCGGCCGCAGCGATGCCAAGCCGGAAGTCTGGAGCTACGGTCACCGCAACTCGCAAAGTCTCGCCTTCAATCCGGCAAGTGGTGATCTGTGGGAAATCGAGCACGGTCCGCGCGGCGGCGACGAAATCAACATTATTGGCAAGGGCAAAAACTACGGCTGGCCGGTGATCGGTTATGGCATCGACTATTCGGGCGCGAAGATTCACGCATCGACGTCAAGAGACGGCATGGAGCAACCGGTGAAATACTGGGTGCCGTCGATCGCGCCGTCCGGCATGGCATTCTACACCGGCGACCTGTTTCCGGAATGGAAGGGTAGCCTGTTCGTAGGAGCGCTGGCGGGACATATGGTGGCGCGGCTCCCACTTAACGGCAACACGGTCGGCAGCGAAGAACGCATCCTGCAGAATCTCAACGAACGCATTCGCGACGTGCGGCAGGGTCCGGATGGTGCGCTCTGGTTACTGACCGACAATTCCGCAGGTCGCATCCTGCGCGTAACCCCTGCGGCGAAATAGCTTCGAGCATCGCCGGTGGCGCGCTTCGGGGGTGCTGTGGACAACCCGGGGCTGTCACCGCACCGTCATGCGACGGAGCTAGGGTCAATTGCGCCCGTCAGCCCCCATCGATTTAACGGGCGCATCCAGCGGTCCCCGTCAGTCGCCGCAGCTGACCGGGGCCGCTTTCTTTTTTTTGTCGCAGTCTCGCGGCGGAAAATGGACTTGTCCCACAGGCCGGAATGGATGGATAACATCGCAGGTACCGCATCGACCCGCCCGGCACCGCGTTATCAGGCTACCCCGAGATCAAACCCGCTTCGCATGATCCGCGTCATTCTTATTGTCCTGTTCCTTTCGCTGCTGGCGCTGGCCTTGCTGCCTTTCCAGCTCGCCGCAATGTTCTTCAAAAGCCACCTGCAGCGCGCGATCCCTCACCACTTCCATCGCGTCCTGTGCGCCGTGATCGGCGTCCGGATCCGCGAAGTCGGCACGCCGAGTAAGGCAAATCCGCTACTGATCCTCGCCAACCATGTCTCCTGGCTCGACATCTGTGTGATCGGCGCCGTCGCGCCGACCGTATTCGTCGCCAAGAACGAGGTTGCGCGTTGGCCGTTGTTTGGCTGGCTCGCCAGGCTCCAGCGTTCGATCTTCATCGACCGTCAGGCACGGCATCGCACCGGCGCAGCAACGCAAGAAATTGCCGATCGCATGCTGGGCGGCGACGCCGTCGTGCTGTTTGCCGAGGGCACCTCAAGCAACGGCACGCATATTTTGCCGTTTCGCTCCGCACTGATCGGCGCTGTCCATCACGCGCTCGGCAAGACGACCCGCCACGACAGCGTCACCGTACAGCCGCTGTCGCTAGCCTATGTGAGCTGGGCCGGATTGCCGGTCGGCCGTGCATTACGCGATCGCGTGGCATGGTATGGCGATATCGATCTCGTTCCCCATCTGATCGGCGTGCTCGCGTCAGGCGCCGTCGATGTCACCATCACCTGGGGCGACGCCACGGCCTACGACATGAGCGCCAATCGCAAGACCATCGCTCGCGATGCTGAACTCGCAGTCCGGCGTATGACGACCGCGGCGATGCGCCGACGGCCCGCAACCGAAGCCAGTCCGATACCGGGTTCGCCGGCCGGGACCATTGCAGGCTCGGCGTGATTGTCGGACACTGAATTGAGCCCGATGGAACAAACATCGTTTCTACTTACATTGTCATCAGGAGTCGCCCACATGGCGTTTTTTCGCAGAGGATTTGTTCTCACACCTCCGTCGGTCGTGATTTTCGTTGTGTCGATTGTACTCGCGCTGCTCGCCTTGCTGGTGCGCTATGGCGGCGTGTCGGTGCCAATCATCAATGCGTCGCGGGTGTTCGACGTACTGGCGATCGCATATGTGCTGCTGGCTGCGGGCGTGCTCGTTCGCGGCATCTGAAGCCGTCGCATCACCACCAACTCCGGGTTTGCGGGGTCTCCTCGCACACTGACATAGCCCGCACTTTCCGAAGCGGGCCTCTCACAAGGCAACATCCATGGAAATCCGCAATCTCGGCAGCTCCGGTCTGCGCGTGTCGGCTGTCGGCATCGGCTGCAACAATTTCGGCGTCCGCATCGACCTCGAAACCTCGCGCAAGGTGGTCCACAAGGCGCTCGATCTCGGCATCACGCTGTTTGACACTGCCGACATCTATGCCGAGCGCGGCGGATCGGAAAAAGTTCTGGGTGAAGTCCTTGGCAGCCGCCGCAAGGATATCGTGCTGGCGACCAAGTATGCCAAGGCGATGTCGGACGACGGCACCAAAATCGGCGCATCGCGGCGCTACATCATGCGCGCGGTGGAAGACAGTCTCATGCGATTGAAGACCGACTACATCGATCTCTATCAGCAGCACGATTACGATCCGCTGACACCGATCGACGAGACGCTGCGCGCGCTGGAAGACCTGATCCGCCAGGGCAAGGTGCGATACATCGGTTGCTCGAACTTTCCCGCATGGCGGATCGCGCAGGCGCAAGAGGTCGCGAAATCGATCAACACCCACGGCTTCGTCTCGTGTCAGGACGAATGGTCGCTGGTGTTTCGCCACAACGAAAAGGAACTGTTGCCCTGCGCGCGAGCCTACAACATGGGCTATCTGCCGTTCTTCCCGCTCGCCAGCGGCTTGCTCACCGGCAAGTACAAGCCGGGAGCGGCGATCCCAGAAAACTCCCGGTTCTCCAAAATGCCCGGCCAGCGCACGCGTTATGCAACACCGCGCAACGAGGCAATCGTTACGAAGCTGCAGGACTTCACCAAGGCACGCGGCAAATCGATGCTGGAGCTGGCGATGTCGTGGCTCGCTTGCAGGCCGCAGGTTTCAAGCGTCATCGCGGGTGCGACCACCGAAGAGCAGATCACGCAGAACGTCGCGGCGATCGGCTGGAAACTGACCGCAGACGACATGGCCGAGATCGACACAATCACGCTGGGCTAGAATTTGTTGCCGGGAAGCTGTGATAGACTGCCGCTCATGCAACCGACGGAATCACAACAGCGCGCCCTTCGATGCGAAACATGCGGCGCGGAATTCACCTGCACGAAATCCGGCGCCTGCTGGTGCGCGGATAAGAGCTTTCGGCTGCCGCTGCCGACGGACGGCAGCGATTGTTTGTGTCCGGAGTGTTTGCGAGCGTTGGCGCAATCAGATTAAATCTCAGCACACGCTATGCCGCTCACGGTGTTTTCTCCCCAATTTCGAAGTACTGCGTTCCCGGAGTGGTGATCGCATAATGTGGCTGTAGTTCTGGTGTGGTGAACACGCGCTTGCGGACAACAAGCGTATCAGGCCGCGTACATAACGAGCCATACGTGGGGACAACAAACCAGAATTTGTCCGTTTGCTTGCAGTAAATTGTACCATCTTTCACAGTGGCAATGATCCCGCCACCGTCACTGTTGATGTTACAGCAGCTACCGTGCTTCCCGCAGTCACTACGGAGAAAAAAATCACGTCCTAGCCGGCGGCCTGCATCGTCGAGTTCTTGCTTGTAGCTTCCGGCGGTGAAGCAAATAAACTCCAACTCGCCGAAAGGGTGCGTTTCAGGTGGAGATTTGCTCGAGGCTTCAAGGCCTGCCCAGATTTTTGTCTCTTCGGAATCCCAAACAAAAAGCTGCACGCCGATGTAGACGAAGATGGCCACCATTCCCGCGGCGGCAATGTTAATAGCAATCGACAAACCGCGCAGCTCTCTCGACAGGAATCCCATAGAACCTCGCAATGCGAACGGTTCGTTTTAGCGTGATCGGGAAACACCCTCTCCCCGCAGGCGGGGAGAGGTTAAGAGAAAGCGAAACAAAGAAAATTAAAGCTTACTTCACCACCGAGGCGGTTTGTCCGAACAGGATTTTCTTCTGCTCGTCGGTGTTGATGCCGATGGCCGCGTTCGGATTGATCTTGTCGGTCAGCTCATAGGCCCGCACCGTCGCAGGCCGCTCGCGGATCGAATCGAACCAGCGGCGCAGGTGCGGAAAGTCGTCGAGGTTCTGGCCCTGGCGCTTCCACGGCACGATCCACGGATAGCTCATCATGTCGGCGATCGAGTACTCGCCGGCAATGAACGGCCGATCGGCGAGCCGCTTGTTGAGCACACCATAGAGCCGGTTGGTCTCGTTGACGTAGCGGTTGATGGCGTAGGGCAATTTTTCCGGCGCATAGACCGCGAAATGATGGTTCTGCCCGGCCATCGGGCCGAGGCCGCCCATCTGCCACATCACCCACTGGATCACATCGTAACGCTTGCGCAGATCCGACGGCATAAACTTTCCGTACTTCTCCGCAAGATACAGAAGCATCGCGCCCGACTCGAATATCTCGACTGGCGCGCCGCCGTCTTTCGGCTTGTGATCGATCAGCGCCGGCATGCGGTTATTCGGTGAGAACTTCAGGAAGTCCGGCTGAAACTGCTCGCCCTTGCCGATGTTGATCGGCACGATCTTGTATGGCTCTCCGGTTTCCTCGAGAAACATCGTGATCTTGTGGCCGTTCGGCGTCGGCCAGTAATACACATCGATCATCTTAGCGGTCCTTGGATGGGGGAATTCGCGAGGCATCGCAATGGATGCGACTGCATGAATGTCGCGCGCACCTCAACCCAAGTCAATGGCGCCAACCATCCGCGCGCGGCAATGTGATCGCGCAGCGCAAAAAGAAACGGCGGCGTCGCGTCAACCGCAGCGCCGCCGTCCGTATGCCTGACAAACCTTGGAGATTATTTGCCGGGCATGACCGCGATATCCCTTACGGTGCCCTTGACGCCCTTGATCTTGGCGGCTTCAGTTGCCTTGCCGGTGGCGAGATCGACGCTGTAGAGCGTGCTGCCGGCCATCACCCAGGCGTCGTTCTTGCCACTGGCGTCGGTCGAGATGTCGAACGCGACCACCTTGCCCTTGATGCCAAGCGCGCCGATCGTGTTGAGAATGCCGTCGTTCGGCGGTGCCTGCTTCACGACGTTCATTTTGGCGTCGATATCGAACAGCGCGGTCTCCTTGGTGCCCTTCACCGAGTTGGTGTAGGCGCCCGCGATGATGTTCGGCTTGGTGCCTTTGCTGGCGTCGGCTTCAGCGAATTTAATGTCGCCGTCTTTCGTCACCTTGCCATCATCGACATTGGCGCGCAGGTTCATGCCGTCCGCGCCAATGACGCGAAGACGATCAGCGACCGGGTTGAAATCGACGGTTGCGGCAACGCCCTTTGCGAGCATGGTGTCGAGCTTGGACTTCACGGTCGCCTTGCCGTCCTTGGCGATGATGACCACGGTGCCGTCCTCGACGAGGCCATAGAGCTGGCCGTCGGACGGGCGCACGTCGATGCCGACCAGAGCGCCGGTGATCCCCGACACCTTGACGGAACCCGTCGCCTTCTTGGCGGCGGTGTCGACCGTGGCGATGGTGTTGTTGCCGATCAGCGCGGCAACTTCAGCCGAATAGGCAGCGGCGGAGGTCATCAGCAGGGCCGCGGAGGCGGCCAGAACAGTACGCATTTTCATCATTAACTCCCTGTTTTGAGACGGATCCAATCGGGCCATCACAGCGGATACCTCCGGTAGCCGGGAACGGATGCACGGGACCGAAAAAAATTCGAATTCGATGCATCCAAATGCCGCACAGGCGCGGTATAAAGGCCATGCAAGTTCATGAACATGACCCGGGACAACGGTTTGGACGACAGAACGGACGTCGCATTGCTGACGATCGAGCGCGAAGCGCAGATGTCAGCCGCACTGGTGCGTTGCGCTGCCGGCGACCGCAGGGCGTTGCAGATGATCTATGACAGCGAGGCTCCACGCATGATCGGGGTCGCGCGCCGCATCCTGTTCCGCCAGGATCTCGCAGAGGAAGCGGTGCACGACGCTTTCGTGCGGATCTGGAACGGTGCACGCAGTTTCGATCCGGCACGCGGCACGGCGCTCGGCTGGCTTTATGCGGTCGTACGCAACCGCGCGCTGAGCATTCATCGCAACGAGCATCGCTACGATTCCGCCGACCAGCATCCCGAGGAAATCGTGCCGGAGGATACGATGGCCCGGCTTCCCGAAACCAGCGCGCTGCGCAAATGCCTCGAACAGATCGAGCGTCCGAGGCGCGATGTCGTCGTGCTCGCCTATGTCTATGGCATGAGCCACGGCGAGCTCGCTGGCCGCCTAAAGGTGCCGCTCGGCACGGTCAAGAGCTGGGCGCGCCGCAGCCTCATCTCGCTGCAGGAGTGCATGGGATGACCGAACTCTCCGATCGCGAGACCGACGCGCTGGCCGCCGACTATGTGATGGGTCTACTGGAACCCGCAGACGATGCTGCGGCTGAGCAACGCTTGCTAAGCGACGACGTGTTTCAACGCGCCGTCAACGGCTGGCGCAAGCGCCTCGCCGATTTCGACATCAGCGCTCCGCCCACGACACCGACGGCGCAGCTCTGGCAGCGGATCGCGCAATCGACCAAGACCGATCGCGCCGCAGTGGTTCCGGCCGGCATGCGCGGCGCGACGCGCGGCGCCACGCTGTGGCACAATCTGCGCTTCTGGCGCGTCACCGGCCTGATCGGTACCGCAGCCGCGCTGATTTTCGCATTCCTTGCTATCGGCTCGATCACGACATCTAAACATCTGCGCCGCGATCTGGTGGCGCTGGCGCAACGCAAGCCGGTCTATGTCGCGGTACTGGTCAGCGATGCAACGCGCGAAGTCGGCGCCGTGGTCAACGCATTCGCCAACGGCCGCGTCGAGCTGATTCCGCTGAAGACCATCGATGTCCCGCAGGGCCGCACCTTGCAGGTGTGGACATTGTGGGACCGTACCGTTGGGCCGAAGCCGGTCGGACTGACCGGCCAGTCGCGCGCCATCGATCTCAATCTCGACGAGCTGCCGGAAACAGCCGCCAACCAGTTGTTCGAGATCACGTTGGAGCCCGAAGGCGGCTCGCCGACCGGACGCCCAACCGGGCCGATCCTGTTCAAGGGCAACACCGCGAAGGTGTTGTAAACTTACTCCGCCTGCCCCTTCTTCGGCTCGATCACCGCGAAATCCGGTGCGAAGTCGTCGAGCAATCCGAACAGTTCACGCAGTTTGAGCGGGTTGCCCCAGATCGACACGTCGCCGGTGGCGATACTGCCGAGGAAGGTGCGCTGCTTCAGCGTGATCGCGTCGAGCGTGGCGCGCGTCAGCTTGATGCTGACGTCGGCGTTGCCGGACAGCGCCCCGGCCGTATGGGTCAGCGCCGAGTTCTCCAGATTCATCACGAAGGTCTGGTTCGAGTCGGTGAAGGTCCAGTTGACGACGATGGTCTTGCCTTCGGCTTTCACCGCATTCAGCCGCACCGCGAGGAAATCGAACGCGAGATCGAGCGAGACGCCTTTCAGCAATTCAGCGTTCGCGCCCGCCGATGACGCCGGCGGCTTCGCCCCGCGCAGTTCGGCCGCGCCGAGCAAGTAGGCATTGCGCCAGGTCGCGGCCTCGCTCTGATAGCCAAGCTGTTCGAGCGCATCGGCGGCGAGTGCGCGGGCGTCTTTATTCTCAGGATCGGCGAACACAAGCTGGCTCATGACGCTCGCGACCCAGCGATACTGGCCGGCCTTGAAGTCGTCCCGCGCGCGTTTCAGCACGGCTTCTGCTCCGCCCATGTATTCGATCTGCTTCTTCGCTGTCTCGGCGGGCGGCAGCGGATTGAGATTGGAGGGATTGGCATCGTACCAGCCGAGATAGAACTGATAGACCGCCTTGGCGTTGTGACTGAGCGTGCCGTAATAGCCGCGCGCGGCCCACTCATTGGCGAGCGACGGCGGCAGTTTCAAGCGTTCGGCAATCTCGGCGGACGTGAGGCCGTGATTGAGCAGCCGCACCGACTGATCGTGGATGAATTTGTAGAGATCGCGCTGCTTCTTGAGGAAGCCCGCAATGCGCTCGTTGCCGAAGGTCGGCCAATGATGCTGCGCGATCAGAAAATCGGTCTTGTCGCCATATCGCGCGATCGCCTCGCCGATGTATTTCGACCACTTGCGGCCGTCGCGAATCTCCGCGCCGCGGATGGTGTAGAGATTGTGCATGTTGTGGCTGGTGTCTTCCGCCATGTTCAGCACCTTGAACTGCGGGAAATACATGATCATCTCGGACGGCGCTTCCGATCCGGGCACCAGATGGAATTCGATCTCGACGCCGTCGATCGAGCGGGTCTCGTAGCTCTGCTTGATCAGGTCGTTCGGCGGGATCAGCGACACGCTGCCTTTCGACAGCGCCTTGCCTAGGCCGGTATCGATCTGCGCGGTTTCGCTGACCGGCAGCGGCGCACCGAACTGAAACTGCGCGCGGCGGCCCATGGCGTTGCCCGCAATCACATTCTCCGCAACCGCATGCTCCATGAAGCCATCCGGCGCGATCACCTTGACCTTGCCTTGTGACGCATCGGCCTCGGTGATGACGCCCTTGGCACCGCCGAAATGATCGATGTGACTGTGGGTGTAGATCACGGCCGCGACCGGTTTCGCCGGACGATTGGCCAGATAGAGATCGAGCGCCGCCTTCGCAGTTTCCGTCGACAGCAGCGGATCGATCAGGATGAGACCGCTGTCGCCTTCGATGATCGTCAGATTGGCCAGATCGAACCCGCGCACCTGATAGACGCGCTCGGTGACCTTGAACAATCCATGGATCGCGTTGAGCTGCGCCTGCCGCCACAGGCTCGGATTGACCGTGGCCGGCGGAGTGTCTCTTTGCAAGAATGCGTAAGGCTTCTGGCTCCAGATCACGTTGCCGTTCGGCCCGGTGACCAGCGCATCGGGCACGGTCGCGATGAAGCCGCGCCTGGCGTCGTCGAAATCGGCCTTGTCGTTGAACGGCAGAGACTTTGCAAACTCCGCATTGGCGGCTTTGGTCGACGGCTCGGCTTCGCGGGACTGCGCCTGCGCGGCGTTGACCGCGAACACACAACAAGACGCGATCGAACTCGCGGCCAGCATCATCCGCAACATACGCATGGTTCCCTCCCGGCCTTTAACTCACCGCGCGATCGTTGATCGTCGCACGTATCGGCGGCAAGTATGATCCTGCCACCCGGTGGCAGCAACTCCTGCCTTTTCGCTCTTTTCAGATCGCGCGCGCAGCACCATATTCACCCGCATGGCGAAGACCCCCGGCACCCCGAAAAAACCCGCGACAAAAACTCCCAAATCGAAGGCTCCTAAGTCGAAGGCGCACCGCCCCGACGTGCAGCCGATCGCGCCGGCGCTTGCCGAACTGCTCAATCCCGCGATCAATCGCGGTGACGCCGGGATGGGATCGGGTACGGGCATTCAGCCGCCGCCGGACAATTCGTGGGATCGCCGCGCTGGCGGCGAAGCGGCTGTGCATCGCGCGCGCGCCTCGACGCCGAAAACATTTCCGGAGAGCGGCACGTCCGATTCCTACCCGATGCCGCTGCGGCCCAATCCGCAGCCACAGGGCGCGCGGCAGGGTTTCGACGAAGCCCCGCAAGCCAATTACAACACCAGCGCGCCGATCCCGACGCTCGATCCGGAACTGGCGAAGCAACTCGGCTACACCACCGAGGAAGAAGACGCCGCCGCAATGGCGCGGCCGCCGCGCAACAAGATGGAAGCGCTCGGCGTCCAGGCGACCGCGGATGCGCTGGAGAATCTGATCCGCGACGGACGGCCCGAATTCAAGAACGAAACCGGCGGCGTGAAAATCTGGACGCCCCACCGCCCGCCCCGGCCGGAGAAATCCGAAGGCGGTGTGCGCTTCGAGATCAAATCCGAGTACGAGCCGAAGGGCGACCAGCCCACCGCGATCAAGGAGCTGGTCGAAGGCATCGCGCGCAACGACCGCACGCAAGTTCTGCTCGGCGTCACCGGCTCGGGCAAGACCTACACCATGGCCAAGGTGATCGAGGCCACTCAAAGACCCGCGATAATCCTCGCGCCGAACAAGACGCTGGCCGCGCAGCTCTACGGCGAGTTCAAGAGCTTCTTCCCCGACAACGCGGTGGAGTATTTCGTCTCGTATTACGACTACTACCAGCCGGAAGCCTACGTTCCGCGCACCGACACCTACATCGAGAAGGATTCCTCGATCAACGAGCAGATCGACCGCATGCGCCACTCGGCGACGCGCGCGCTGCTTGAGCGCGACGACGTTATCATCGTGGCCTCCGTGTCGTGCATCTACGGTATCGGCTCGGTCGAGACCTACACCGCGATGACCTTCGCCATGAAGAAGGGCGAGCGCATCGACCAGCGGCAACTGATCGCCGACCTTGTGGCACTTCAGTACAAGCGCACGCAGGCGGACTTCACCCGCGGCACCTTCCGCGTGCGTGGCGACACCATCGATATCTTCCCGGCGCATTACGAGGACCGCTCGTGGCGCGTGAACATGTTCGGCGACACCATCGAGAGCATCGAGGAGTTCGATCCGCTCACCGGCCACAAGCAGGACGAGCTCGAATTCATCAAGGTCTACGCCAACTCGCATTACGTGACGCCGCGCCCGACGCTGATCCAGGCGATGAAGTCGATCAAGGCCGAACTGAAATGGCGGCTCGATCAACTCAACGCGCAGGGCCGCCTGCTCGAAGCGCAGCGGCTCGAACAGCGCACGACGTTCGATCTGGAAATGATGGAGGCGACCGGAAGCTGCGCCGGCATCGAGAACTATTCGCGCTATCTCACCGGCCGCAAACCGGGCGAGCCGCCGCCGACGCTGTTCGAGTATGTGCCCGACAACGCGCTGGTGTTCGCCGACGAAAGCCACGTCACCGTTCCGCAAATCGGCGGCATGTTCAAAGGCGACTTCCGCCGCAAGGCGACGCTCGCCGAATACGGCTTCCGCCTGCCCTCGTGCATGGACAACCGCCCGCTGCGTTTCGAGGAATGGGACATGATGCGGCCGCAGTCGGTCGCGGTGTCGGCGACGCCGAGTGGCTGGGAGCTGAACGAAAGCGGCGGCGTGTTCGTCGAGCAGGTGATCCGCCCGACCGGACTCATTGACCCGCCGGTCAACATCCGCCCCGCGCGCACGCAGGTCGACGATCTCGTCGGCGAGGTGCGCGCCACCGCGCAAGCCGGCTATCGCTCGCTGGTCACCGTGCTGACCAAGCGCATGGCCGAAGACCTCACCGAATATCTCCACGAACAGGGTGTCCGCGTGCGCTACATGCACTCGGACATCGACACTATCGAGCGTATCGAGATCATCCGCGATTTGAGATTGGGCGCGTTCGACGCGCTGGTCGGAATCAATCTGTTGCGCGAAGGCCTCGACATTCCCGAATGCGCGCTGGTCGCGATCCTCGATGCCGACAAGGAAGGCTTTCTGCGCAGCGAGACCTCACTGATCCAGACCATCGGCCGCGCCGCGCGCAACGTCGACGGCAAGGTGATCCTCTATGCCGATCAGATCACCGGTTCGATGGAGCGCGCGATCGCCGAAACCGATCGCCGCCGCGAGAAGCAGGTCGAATACAACACCGAGCATGGCATCACGCCGGAGAGCATCAAGAAGAACATCGGCGACATTCTCGGCAGCGTGTACGAGCGCGA
>JAKFUP010000115.1 GCA_021732625.1 Hyphomicrobiales bacterium | reverse complement strand
GGACATCGGCGCGGAAAAGCTGAGGTCCTCGAGATGTGGCAGGCCATTCACGGCCGATACTCCCACATGCGCTATGATCTGCCGTTCGTCGCCGAAGAAGGCGACAGCGCTGCCGTCATCATCCGGGTTTATTTCCGCAAATCCGACAAAGACCGAATCGTCCATATGGACATCGCTGATTTCTATCGGTTTCGCGACGGCCGAATCCTTCAGGTCCGGCAATTTTTGGATTCGTTCGATCTCGCCCAGCAGGTACTGGAGCGAGATATCGCTTCGGCGCTGATCGAAAAACGCAGCGAATAGAGTGAAAGAGAGCCCAATCCCGCGATTTGGCATTAGTGCATTGCAAAATCAAAGGTTGTGAAGCTTCGGACACACTCTATTTGCGGAACAACTCGTAATATTCCGCTGCATTCCGGCACGGCGTCTTTCTGACGCCCTCTGGGCCGTTTGCCGCCTGTAAAGCCATATCAGGATCTCAAACAGATGACAGAGCATAGCCTCTGGCGTTTTTCGCGCGCGTTGCATCGCGCTATCAACGAACGCCAGTTCGACGAATTGCAGGATTCCATCGACGACAATATCGATTGGGCGATCTATGGCCCGATCGATATGTTTCCCTTTCTCGGCGCGCGCCGCGGAAAAGAAGCAGTACTCGACGTTTGCCGAACGCTTGCAGACAATATCCGCATCCATCGCTCCGACCGCGAATCGATCATGCTTGCCGAGGATGCCGCCTCGTCCTTGATCAAGTATACGCTGACTGCGCGCGACTCGAACAAGCCGATCAGCGTGCGGCTCGCCCATTTCGCTCGGTTCAAGGACGGACGGCTCACGAGCTTGCGTGGACTGATCGACACCTTCGATCTGGTCGAGCAGGCCCTCGGGCGGCCGATCGAGCTACCCGCGATGGCCTGACAGGTAGCTCCGGCGTTCGCTCTCGACGGCCGTATCTGGGTACATCAGCCGGCACGATGATAACGAGGGCATGTTGCTCATTGCAGCGGCATGTCAACGCGACGTCATGCGTCTGAAATCATCGTGATTTCTTGCGCCGCAATTGCACCATGAATCCGCTTAAACTCTGCATCGCCGGTCGCATCAGGATTTGTTAACTTCGGCGCGTTTGTATCGGTGAGCTTTTTCCAAGCGATGCTTGACCGGATTGACGGTCGCAGCACGCAAATTTCGGCGGGCGGGATCGTGCGCGAAACACCGGCAGGCAATTTAGCAATTCCAGTTTCGAGAATTCTCGTTGCGCTGTTCTTGAGCGGCACTGCGATTCCTTTATTGCACGCGCAGGAGGCCGAACCTGCTCCAGACTTTTTCGCGGCGGAGGGCCAGCCCGACTGGAGCCTGCTCAGCCTCGACGCGATCACCCTGCTTGAAAACCCGAGCACGCGGATGTTGCGCGGGACACAAGCGCAGCAGAGCGGCAGCGATGCATCGTGGTCGCGGAAAGACAATCAGAACGGTTCGGCGGCGGTCACCGTCAAAAAATCGGTATCGCCTTTCTGGGACGCCAAGGTCGGCGCCGACATCTCGGTCGCGCGAGACAATCAAGCTGCATTCACGCAGACACGTCCTGACACGTTTCAACCGTGGGACAAGACCGAGCGATCGACCGGCAACGCCTGGGCGACGATCACCGCACCAGGCGTCGGCGGGCTCTGGGACAAGACCGCGGTCGAGGCTCGAATCGATCCGTTCGAGGATCGAAGCAAAGTCGGGACGTCGCTGAGCAAATCGCTGCCCATCGACAACGATAGGTACTCGGTGACGATCCAGAACGGCGTCAACCTCCAGCAGCACGGCGT
The DNA here is from genome assembly GCA_021732625.1 of Hyphomicrobiales bacterium. Lineage (GTDB taxonomy): Bacteria > Pseudomonadota > Alphaproteobacteria > Rhizobiales > Xanthobacteraceae > SG-bin9. The sequence goes on along the minus strand of JAKFUP010000115.1, from coordinate 33,310 downwards.
CATTCCCGGCATTGTGGTTTACGGACGTCCGGCGCGAACGGTTGAAGTCGACGGCTCGGCAAAATTCAGCATCAACGAGAGCGGGACCAGTCTCCTGGCCGGTCAAACGCTGTCGACGGCCGACGATCGCTGGCTTCGAAAATTCGGTGCCGAGCAGAAATTGTTCGGTGGAATCAACGTTACCGGATCGGTGAGTCAGACGCCTGAAGGCGCGTTGAACAAGAGCATCGGCGCGGGCTTCAAACGCTCCTGGTGATCTCAGGCTTCGCTACAATTCGACTTACATTCTCTGAATGACCGCGCATCGCCGCCAATCGGCCCCGATGTGGTCAAATTCCGCTGTCCTCATGCTTGCGTCACGTCGTCGTGCGGGGGACATCCGCAATCACGAGCAGAGACTTTTGGGCACAGACTTTTGGGCACAGACTTGGACAGAGGGCGCTGCTGGACCGACCAGCCGTATCCGACAATGCCTTCGCTACCAAACAGGGGAAGCACATGAATTCTATCGTACCGGGAAAGATTGAAGCCGTTGAAGAAGATACCAACCTTGCCACCGTTTCGGACGTCGAGGCCGGCATTCGCGATTTCGTTCGCAATGACATTGCCTATCTGCGCCGCCCGACACCGGGCCTGATCCCATCGGATCCGCCACTCGACACCAACTCGGATGCCACCGTCAGCAACGTCAATTCGCTGATCCAGCGTGTTGCAGGAGCCTCATTGACTGAAATCGAAAAACTGATCACCGAGCTGGAAAGCCTTCGCGAGCTTCTCCACAACGAAGGCCAGCGCGTGCAGCGGGAAATCTCCGGCTACGCGCATCTCAGCCAGGCTGCGATGAAATCGACCCGCATGATCGCGGATAATGTTTCGCAGTGGAAGCGCACGGCCGAGACGATGCGCGACTCATAACGCAATCCATAACCTCACGAGCCCTGACCGCCGCGCCGAAATCGAGCGCGGCGGTTTTGTTTTGCCTTTGTTTTGCTTTGGCGTTTGCCTCGCGGCTGGAACGATTCCAGTGACGCAATGTGCCCACGATTGAACCCGATGCACCGCGGCACGACCAATTGCGGAGGCCGCCGTTGAGGAGCGGCAAGCCTCAATGCGGTCTGGCGTCAAACCGGATGGCGTGAAGGCCCGTACATGACGTGCGCGATTCATCACCATCGCGTTCAATGGGGACAAATGCCGAAAATCGTAAAGCCAGACCGCCCTGACCCGATCGCGGTCCCTTCAGCACGCCACAACATGGTCAGCACCATGGTGCGGTTCGTTGTCATCCTTGTGGTGATTATCGTCATTCTGGCGCTGATCTGGCATCGCTGATCCGCCAACCTCAATCCTGACCATCCCCACCACAAACGAAAATCGCGGAGCCGGTTCGGGCTTCCGCGATGAAATCAGGATTGTTAGCGATGAAAATGTTTCGCTGGCGATGATTCTGTAGCTGGAGAATGTGCCGCGAGCTTAGCGCGAACTGGCGTAGGCGCTGGTCGGCTGATCGAGGGTGAAGCGTCCGTCGGCATGCCCCTTTACGACCAGACCACACGTCATCACGACGGCAACCGTCACCGACGCAAAAAGAAAGCCTACAAATTTCAGCCCGGTCCGGTCAGCCATGAGTCCACCCATTGTCCTGCTCGTGAGTCGCTGCAGGATGCCATCCGGTTCAAACGCGCAATTGAGTCGTTGGTTCCAAAGCACCGCTACGACGATGCCTCGCGGCGGGGAGCAAAAGCCGTCGCCAGAAACGAGTACGCCAACTCGCCGCGCTGGTTCGTCCCGGTATTGAGCACCTGCACAATTCCCCATTGTGGCCGCGAGGCCGAGGTTCGCAGCGCCTTCACTTCCGAGGCATAGCTGATGGTGTCGCCTGCCATCACCGGCTTCAGCCACTTCAGCTCCTTGAAACCCGGTGACGGGCCCCAGGCCGGAGCTTTCTCGCCTTTCGACGCCATCTCGGCGGCGGTGCGCTGGCCGTCGGCAACCATCAGCTTCATGCAGATCGAGCCGACATGCCAGCCGGAGGCGCACAGCCCACCGAACAGCGAATTGCGGCCGCCTTCCTCGCTCAGATGAAACGGCTGCGGATCGAACTGTTTCGCGAACTGGATGATGTCCTCGGCGGTGAACGTATAGGAGCCGACCGACCGGCGCGCGCCGACCTTCATGTCCTCGAAATAGCTCCTGCTCATCACGGGTTCGTTCATCATTTAGGGCCCAGTTTCCGAAGTTCGTAAAGCATTGCGTCGGCCTCCTCCTACGAACTTCGGAAACGTAAGGGCACTAAACAATTTTTAGACTGTAGTGCCGATTCCAATCTGAAGTTCCTGATATAAATTCGCGTCACCGATGTAGGAACTTCAGATTGGCGGCACTACTGTCGCCTTCCGCCGGATCATCATCGGGCACTGCGCGAACAACAGATGCTCGCCCTTCGCATTCTTGATCGCGTAGTCGAAGGTCACGAAACCCATCTCGGGTCGGCTGGCCGATGCCCGTTTCTCAACCACCGTGACGTCGATCGTGAGATCGTCACCAGGGCGTAGCGGCGCAACCCAGCGCACCTCGTTCATGCCCGGTGCGCCAAGCGAGGCCGTGCGGTTGACAAATCCGTCGCAGAGCATCCGCATCATCAGCGAACAGAGGTGCCATCCCGAGCCGGAAAGACCGTTGAGCATCGATTTGCTCGCGGCCTCTTCGTCGAGGTGCATCGGCTGCGGATCGTAGACCTTGGCGAACGCGATGATCTCGTCGCGGGTGACATGACGCGGACCGAATGTACCGAAATGGCCTGGGGAAAAATCTTCGAATGTCAGGAGCATGAGGAGCTTTGCCGGAGAGAAGGCCCGATTGTGGCCGCACTCGCAGGCGATCTCAAGGACGATGCTTGCAGGCACGAACCGCAACTTGCGCAGGGCTGATTGGCACGTTACTGCCTGATTGAATTTCGTCTGGCAATATGGGAGCGACCGATGTTGGAATTTCGTGATCTGTTCCAGTGGGACCGCTTCATCACGCCGACGGTGATCAAGACCTTCTACTGGCTGGTGATTGCTATGAGCATTCTGTTCGGCCTGTCGGGCGTGTTCTCCGGCCTCGCATTGATGGCGATCAGCCCTTTTACCGGCTTCCTGACGATCCTCTCGAGCCTCGCGGGCGTCGTTGTCGGAATCATCTTTTCGCGCATCGCGGCAGAATTTGTCCTGATCGTCTTCCGCATCAACGAACACCTCGGCGCGATCCGCGAGCAGGGTTCGCATCAGCAATAGCGGTGTTTCCACAAATCCCGCCGTCATCCTGAGGTGCGCGCGCTTTCTTGCGCGCCTCGAAGGATGGCAACAGGCCTCATCCTTCGAGGCTCGCCGAAGCCGGCGAGCACCTCAGGATGACGGGCGTCAATTTATTGCCGACATTGCTTACGTATTGAACCGGAAGTGCATCACGTCGCCGTCGGCGACGATGTACTCCTTGCCTTCGAGCCGCAGCTTACCAGCATCGCGCGCGCCGGCCTCGCCGTTCAGCGCAACGTAGTCGGGATAGGCAATCGTCTCAGCGCGGATAAAGCCCTTTTCGAAATCCGTATGAATGACGCCAGCCGCCGCAGGTGCTTTGGTGCCCTTGGTGATGGTCCAGGCGCGGGCTTCCTTCGGGCCGACCGTAAAATACGTAATGAGATGCAGCAGGTCGTAGCCGGCACGGATCAGCCGGTCGAGACCCGCTTCCTCGAGGCCCAGCGTTTCGAGAAAGTCCACACGCTCGTCGCGCGACAGCGTCGCGATTTCCGATTCGATCTTGGCCGAAATAGCGACAGCGCCAGCGCCCTCTTTCGCCGCATGTTCGGCGACTTGTTTCGAGAACGCATTGCCGGTGGCGGCCGAGCTTTCTTCCACATTGCACACATAGAGCACGGGCTTCGAGGTCAGCAGGCCGAGCATACGGAACGTCCGCTCTTCCTCCGGCTTACGCTCCAGAAACCGCGCCGGCTTGCCATCGCGCAGCAGCTTCAGCGAACGCTCGACCAGTTCGAGCTGCTCCTTGGCTTCCTTGTCGTTGCCCTTGGCCTTCTTGGCGAGGTTATCGACGCGCTTCTCGAGGCTGTCGAGATCGGCCAGCATCAGCTCGGTCTCGATAGTCTCGATGTCGGCGAGCGGCGCGATCTTGCCTTCGACATGGGTAATGTCGGAGTCTTCAAAGCAGCGCACCACATGCGCCACCGCATCGACTTCGCGGATCGTGGCAAGAAACTGATTGCCAAGGCCCTCGCCTTTCGACGCGCCCTTCACGAGGCCTGCGATATCGACGAAGGTCAGCCGCGTCGGAATGATCTGTTGCGACTTGGCAATTGCCGAGAGCGAATCCAGCCGCGGATCCGGCACCGCGACCTCGCCGACATTCGGCTCGATGGTGCAGAACGGATAGTTGGCCGCCTGCGCCGCAGCGGTTTCGGTGAGCGCATTGAACAGCGTCGATTTGCCGACATTCGGCAGACCGACGATCCCGCATTTGAATCCCATGACACGTCCTGATCATCGCCGCGATAAGCGGCTTGTTATTGCATCGATCCGTCATCCTGAGGTGCGAGCCGCATCGCGGCGAGCCTCGAAGGATGAGCGGCCGTCTCCTTCGAGGCCGTCGCTACGCGCCGGCGCCTCAGGATGACGGAGTTTCTCCGTCTTTGTCGTCCTTACCGATGCCTTTGGCCTGCAAGGCCAGATGCACCTTGTTCTGGAAACTCGAATCGCGCCCGTCCGCCAGCAGTCCGGCGTTATCCGCGATCGCCTCCAGTATCGTCTCGACCCACAACTGCTCGCTCTTGGCAAAGTCGTTCAGCACGTGAGCGTGCACCAATTCCTTGATGCCGGGATGACCGACCCCGATGCGCACCCGGCGATACTCGTTGCCGACGTGCGCAGAGATCGAGCGAAGTCCGTTATGCCCGGCGATACCGCCGCCGACCTTGACGCGCAGCTTGGCAGCGGGAAGCTCGATCTCGTCGTGCAGCACCACAATGGAGTCCACGCCGATCTTGAAGAAGCTGGCCGCCTCGGACACTGCCCGCCCGGACTCGTTCATGTATGTCGCAGGCTTCAACAGAATGACACGCTCGCCTTCGAGCGTGCCTTCAGAGGTCTGGCCCTGAAAACGGCGGCGCCATGGTGCGAAACCATGACGCCGCGCGATCGCTTCAACAGCATGAAAGCCGATGTTGTGCCGGTTACGCTCGTACTTCGTGCCGGGATTTCCCAAGCCGACGAACAAGCGCATGTCCGTGGAGCGGATTTGACGTTCGCTAATCACTTATCCGCCCATCCGTAAGCGAACGTCAAATCCAAAGCTCCACGGCAATTTAAGACAGGCAGTGATCCTTCGGTTCTAATATTCGCTAAGAGCCTCGCCGAAACGAATGGGCGAATATTAGAACCGGATCACTGCTTTACTTCTTCTTGTCGCCGCCGGCCGGAGCCTTTGCAGCGGGAGCCTTTGCACCGGCAGCGGGAGCCTTGGCACCGGCAGCGGGAGCCGCAGCAGCACCTGCCGCAGGAGCAGCACCGGCCGCAGGCGCAGCAGCACCGGCCGCAGGCGCAGCAGTACCGGCCGCAGCAGCAGCAGCTGCTGCCTTCTGTTCTTCGGCGAAGCCCGACGGCGGCACGATGGTGACCAGCGTGATGTCTTCCCGCGCGAGCGACTTGACGTTACCCGGCAGCGTCACATCCGACAGATGCAGCGAGCTGTTGATCTCGAGCTTGCCGACATCGGCCTCGATGTACTGCGGAATGTTATCGACCGAACACTCAAGGTCGATGGTGTGGGTGACGATGTTCACCGTGCCGCCGCGCTTCACACCCGGCGAGGTTTCGCCGTTGATGACGTGCAGCGGAACGCTGACGCGGATGGTCGCGCCTTCGCCCAGACGCATGAAGTCCACGTGCACCGGAAAATCGCGCACCGGATCGAGGTGGAAGTCGCGCGGAATCACGCGGTGCTTTTTGCCCTCGAGATCGATGTCATAGATCGTGGTGAGAAACCGGCCTGCGAAAATCCGCAGCCGCAGTTCCTTGTCGTCCAGCGAAATGGTCACGGGGGGCTGGTTGTCACCATAGATCACAGCCGGAACACGGCCTGCGCGACGTTCTGCCCGAGCGGCCCCCTTGCCGGCCTTCGGACGAGCGGTCGCCTTCAATTCCTTGACGGTCGCCATTGGTTAAGTCCTTGTTTTGTAAAAGTTAAAGGCCGCAACGCGGCCTTTTTCATCGCTCACAGCAAGCCTCCAGGGGTGCGGGGGCCGCGAACGTGGCGGCTTATTAGACGCAAAGGCCCGGAAAGACAAGGAAAGACAGCGCGCAAGAGCGGCGGTCCAGCGCCATCACAGCGGCTCCTGCGTGCTGTCTTTCACCGGCGCGAGCGGGCTGTAATCGCAGCGATAGGGTTTGAGATCGAGCAACGGCGTGCCGTCGACACAATCGAGGCCGCGCACCAGCACGGCGTCATCCTCGATGCCGACCAGTTCGCACAGCGAGGTCGCGATCGGGTTCGGCCGGACCGGCGATCGCAGCGAAAACGTGCCAGTGGTCTCCCCGTTCGACTTCGGGCTTTGCAGGATCAGATCGCGCCGCGCCAGATGCAGCCAGTAGATCACCTCGACCCGCGCATACTGGCCGAGACCTTTCAGGCCCGCGCGCCAAGGTGCATCGATTTCCACTCGACACACCGGCCCTGTTTCGCGGCCCTGACGCGGACATTCGGCGCGGGTCGGAAACGGCGTGCGAATACGGCCGATGAAGACCAGAGTCGCATCGGCACGATCCGGCAACGGCGCTTCGACTTCGCCGGGCCGCGTCGCATCATTCGCGGAAGTGTTTATTCTCAATCGAACCCCACCGTTACATCGCTGGCCTTGATGATCGCGAAGGCCGTCTTGCCGATAGCGAGACCCATTTCCTCGACTGACGGTTTTGTGATCGCTGCGGTCATGACGCTTCTCTGTCATCGGTAGTATGGCCTGCGGCGACGCCAATTTCCAGCGATGCGCGGATCGTGCGGCCAATTGTCGAAAGACAGATTGCGGCCGGCTGCCTATAGTCCGCCTGCTCCAAACCGGTAGATATTCATGACATTGATCCGCACCATCATTCTGATTGTCGTTGCTTGCGGCGCAGCCGTCATCCCGGCCCGTGCACAGCAAACGATCGAAATCTTCGACGCCCATCTTCACTACAACTGGGAACCAACGCCGTATTATTCAGTCGATGAGGTGTTGGCACTTTTCAAGAAACACAACGTCACCGGCATCCTCGCCACCAGCCGGCCAAACGACGGCACTCAAGCCCTCGTGGCCGCGAAGGCCCCGGGACTGTGGGTGGTGCCGTTCATCCGGCCGTATCGTGTGCGGCCGGATATGCAGACCTGGTTCAAGGACCCGACGATTTTCGACCTGGTGCAGGACGAGTTCAAACGCGGCTACTACAAGGGCGTCGGCGAATTTCACATCTTCGGCAAAACAGCCGAGAGCGAATGGGTGAAGAAGGCGGTCGATTTTTCCGTCGCCAATGACCTGTACCTGCACGCCCACGCAGACGACGAAGCCATCGAAATCCTGTTTGCTCACAATCCGAAGGCGAAGGTCGTGTGGGCGCACACCGGCTTCGGCCTTGCGCCCGCCCGCGTTGCGGCGATGCTGACGAAATATCCGAAGCTATGGGGCGAGCTGTCTTATCGCAGCGGCATCACAGAAAGCGATGGCAAGCTGTCGGTCGACTGGCGCGAGATGTTCACGCGGTTTCCGGACCGATTCCTGCTCGGCTCCGATACCTGGATCAACGAGCGCTGGGCGTCTTACGGCACGCGGATGGCGGATTACCGCGCCTGGCTGGCGCAACTGCCGCCCGAGACGGCGAAAAAGATCGCACATGGCAATGCGCGCATGCTGTTTGCTGAGAAATCGTAACCTGTCATTCCGGGGCGACCGAAGGTCGAACCCGGAATCCATCTCTCCGCGAATTCTGAATCCTTGGAAAGTTGGATTCCGGGTCTGCGCCTAACGGCGCATCCCGGAATGACGGCGGTTATTGTGGTCCCGCACCCACCCTTGCTTCCAGCGCCGCGATGCGCGCCTTGAGCGCGTCGTTTTCCTCGCGCGCAAGCCGCGCCATATCCTTGACCGCTTCGAACTCCTCGCGCTTGACCACGTCGAGATCGCGCAGGATTTTTTCGGCCTGAGTGCGCACGACGGTATCGACTTCCCGCTTCACGCCCTGCGCGGCGCCCGCGGCGTCATTCATCAAACGGCCGATCTCGTCGAAAAACCGGTTGCTGGTCTGGGTCATCTCATGTCTCCGCTGCGGCCATCTTGCCGTCCGGTCAGTTCAAGCCATGACAATGGCGATCCGCATGGCGATGTTCAAGACCGCAATGGGCACCGGAGCTCGCCTTGTCATGTCGCGGTTTCCTTGCAATCGTACTGTCCCGGCACAAACCGTGAAGAAAAGAACCCGATGATCGACCAGCAGATCGAGATTCCGACCAAGGACGGCAGCGTCACCACCTTCATCAGCCATCCCGAGCGTGACGGACCGCATCCCGTGATCCTGTTCTACATGGATGCGCCGGGCATCCGCGAAGAACTGCGCGACATGGCGCGCCGGCTGGCGACGTCAGGCTATTACGTGATGCTGCCGAACCTGTATTACCGCTCCAACGTGATGGAGATCGGTCTGGTGCCGCCCGATCCCGAATCGCCGGAACGCAAGCGGATGTTCGAGCTGATGCACGGCATCAACATTGCCATGGTGATGGACGACACCCGCGCGTTCCTCGCCTACGCCGACAAACAATCCGCCGCGCAGAGTAACATCGTCGGTGCGGTCGGTTACTGCATGAGCGGGCGCTATGCCGCGAACGCGGCGACGCATTTTCCGGACCGCGTCAAGGCAGCCGCATCGGTTTACGGCACGCATCTGGTGACCGATCAGCCGGACAGTCCGCACCTTGCCGCGTCGAAGACCAAGGCAGAGCTCTATTTTGCCTGTGCCGAGACCGACATCTACGCACCGCAAGAGATCATCGACCAACTGCAAACGACCCTGAGCGGCAACACGCTTGCCGAAGTCGAGGTCTATCCCGGAACGCACCACGGGTTCGCGTTCCCGAAACGACCAGTCTATCATCGGGACGCCGCCGAGCGGCACTGGGAGCGGCTGCTCGCATTGTACCGCCGACGATTGCGGTGATGCCCACGCTCGCCATCGCCTTTCCGGTGTTCGATCCGATCGCGGTCTCGTTCGGACCGTTTGCGATCCGCTGGTATGCGCTCGCCTATATCGGCGGCATCGTGCTCGGCTGGATCTATTCGCGCTGGCTGATCAAGAACGAGAAATTGTGGGGCGGCCCCTCGCCGGTGTCGCTGCCGCAGATGGACGACTTCATTCTGTGGGTGACGATCGGCATCATCGTCGGCGGACGCACCGGCTACGTGCTGTTCTACAATCCAGGATTCTTCTTCTCCAATCCGGCGACCATCTTCGAGGTGTGGAAGGGCGGCATGTCGTTCCACGGCGGCTTCCTCGGCTGCGTCATCGCCGTGCTGGCCTTTGGCTGGAAACGCAACGTGCCGGTGCTCTCGCTTGGCGACATCACTTGCGCGGTCGGGCCGATCGGCCTGCTGCTCGGCCGCATGGCAAACTTCATCAACAGCGAGTTGTGGGGCCGCGTCGCCGACCCAAGCCTGCCATGGGGCGTGGTGTTTCCGACCGGGGGGCCGTTGCCGCGCCATCCAAGCCAGCTTTATGAAGGCGCGCTTGAAGGCGTGGTGCTGTTCATCGTGCTGGCGCTTGCGATCCGGGGCGGCGCGCTGAAGCGGCCCGGAATGATTCTTGGCCTGTTCGCCATCGGCTACGCGCTCGCGCGGATCACGGCCGAGTTTTTCCGCGAGCCCGACGCCCAGCTCGGCTTCCTGTGGGGCGGACTGACCATGGGAATGCTACTGTCATTGCCGATGATTCTTGCCGGGATCGGATTTACAATGATCGCCACGCGGCAGAAGCCGCTGCCAAGGGCCTGGCCGGAACAGTGACTGAAACCTCGCCGCTCGAAACCGAATTGAAGAGGCTGATCCAGAAAACCGGACCGATGCCGGTCTGGCGCTACATGGAGCTGTGTCTCTCCCATCCAAAGCACGGGTATTACGTCTCACGCGATCCGCTCGGCCGCGAGGGCGACTTCATCACCTCGCCCGAGGTCAGCCAGATGTTCGGTGAACTGATCGGGCTGTGGGCGGCTGCGGCGTGGAACGCGATGGGGACGCCGATGCAGGTCAATCTGATCGAGCTTGGCCCTGGCAACGGCACCATGATGTCGGACGCGCTGCGCGCGATCCGCGTGCTGCCACCATTCTACCAGGCCGCCGAGATTCATCTCATCGAGATCAATCCAAAGCTGCGCGAGAAGCAGAAGAAGGCGCTCACCGGCAAGAAGGCTGTCACCTGGCATAACAGTCTCGACGAGGTGCCACAGGGTCCGGCGATCATTCTCGCCAATGAATTCTTCGACGTGCTGCCGATCCACCAGATGGTGAAGAAGGCTACCGGCTGGCATGAGCGGACGGTCGAGCTCGATGCCACGGGCAAACTCGTCTATGGCACGGCGTCCGATCCGACACCGCAATTCGATGTTTTGCTGCCGCCGCTGGTGCGCGCGGCGCCCGAGGGCGCGGTGTTCGAATGGCGGCCCGACAACGAGATGATGAAAATGGCACGGCGCATCCGCAGCGACGGCGGCGTTGCCCTGATTATCGACTATGGCCATGTCCGCAGCGACGCCGGCGATACATTCCAGGCTATTGCCCGTCACAGTTTCACCGATCCGCTGAAAAGCCCCGGCACCGCCGATGTGACGGCGCATGTCGATTTTCAAGCGCTGGTCCGCGCCGCGGAAGATATCGGCGTGTGCACCCACGGCCCGATCGAGCAAGGCGAATTTCTCAAACGACTCGGCATCGAAACCCGCGCCGTCTCGCTGATGGGGAAATCATCGCCAGAGATATCCGCAACCATTGCATCAGCGTTGAAGCGGCTCACCGAAGGTGGCCGTGGCAGCATGGGCTCACTGTTCAAGGTATTCGCGGTCTCCGATCCATCAATCCCAACATTGGCCGGGATCAGCGACATTCCCGAAACACCTCCGCCAGCAACTCGCAAGCCGAAACAGCAGGCCTCGTCCGATGGCGTTTGAGTCCTCCCTGCTCGCAGCCGCGCCCGGCATTCGCCATGCCTTCTTCACCCGCGAAGGCGGCGTGTCGAACGGCATCTACGCCAGCCTCAACGGCGGAATTGGCTCCAGCGACGACCCCGCGCATGTCACCGAAAACCGCAAACGCATGGCGGAGACGGTCGGCGTTCCGGCATCGCATTTTCTCACGCTGTTTCAGATTCATTCGCCAGACGTCGTTGTCGCGACAGAACCGTGGACTACATCGGATCGCCCGCGCGCCGATGCGATGGTGACGTGCGTGCCGGGACTGGCGCTGGGCGCGAGTGCTGCGGACTGCGGCCCGATCCTGTTCGCGGACGCCTCGGCGCGTGTGATCGGCGCAGCGCATGCGGGATGGAAGGGCGCGCTAACCGGCGTGCTGGAATCGACAATCGCGGCGATGGAGAAACTCGGCGCCGATCGCGGCCGGATCACGGCCGCCATCGGACCGCTGATCCGCCAACGCAGCTATGAGGTCGGCGCGGAGTTCGTTGATCGTTTCAAGGCCACCGACGCCGGCAACGCGCGCTTCTTCGTGGAGTCGACGCGCGGCGGACATGCAATGTTCGATCTGGCAGGCTTCATTCGCGCGCGGCTCGAGGCCGCCGGCATCCTGATGATCGACGATGTCGATGTCGATACCTACAGCGATGAGCGCTTTTTCAGCTATCGCCGTACCACGCATCGCAAGGAGCCGGACTACGGCCGCCATGTCCATGCGATCGTGCTGGACGATTGATCAAATTCGCGCGTGAACATTCAGCACCTGGAAGCAATGCTCGCAGCCTGGCTCCCGGCTGCCCTAGACGTTAACGCAAATTAACGATAACGCTGCCCACTGGAACTGGCGGCAAGAAAACCCCAGTGAAAGCGGACCGTCGGGACACGACCGCATGCGTAAGGCCTCTCGCCAGTTCAAGACCGCGACCTGCCGCGTCATACCGGGCGCCGCGCTGCTTGCGCTGGCCATCGCGCTCGGCGGATGCGCGTCGAGCAATCAGGCGTCGCTGGCATTCGCCTCGACCGGAAGCAGTTCGACCATTGCCTTCGAATCCGTCGACGGCCCGCCGCCGCAGGTGTTCGAGCGGCTGGTGCGGGCGATCGACACCGAATCGCAGAGCCGAAGCCTCGCGGTGGTTTCGCGCGAAGCCCCTGCTGCCTACCGGATACGAACCTATCTGTCGGCACAAGTCCGGCGCGGCAAGACCGTGATTGCATGGGTTTGGGACGTCTACGACCGCAATCAGGAGCGCACGATCCGCCTCTCCGGAGAGGAAATGGCCGGCAAGGCCGGACGCGACGCCTGGGCAGCCGCCGACGACGCATTGTTGCGCCGGATCGCCCAATCCGGCCTGAACGGGCTCTCAAGCGCTCTCAACGGCACCCCGCCCGCCGCCCCCTCTGCTCCAGAGCCTCGCGGCCCGGCGGTGGCAACCGCCGAGGACGGCAAAATCGCCTTGGCTTACAGTCCTGGCCCCCGCGCAAACGAGTACCCTGTTTCCGAAGTTCGCCGAGTCTTGGAGCAACCCCGGACACAAACTTCGGAAACAAAAGGGTACTAGCAACTTTATGATTCCAGTGCCGCTTATCGATCTGATGTTCCTGATATGGGCTTGCAGCAACCGCTGCAGGGACGTCAGATCGGCGGCAATGGATGGCACTTATTCGCAAATTGCGCAGGAAAACCGGTAGCTTCGTATTGCCAGCCGCGCCGCCTCCTTGATATCACCTCGCTCGCGCGGGCAGCCGCGCATGAGTCCATATCGTGGATGGCTGATGTGCTGAAAAGCGTACCCGCAGAGCACCGTGGAGAGACGCGGATGGCGGCGAAAAACGGGTCGATCAAACTCGTTTCCGGCAACTCGAATCCGGCGCTCGCCGAAGCCATCGCAGCCACGCTGGAAATCCCGCTGACCAAGGCCGTCGTTCGCCGCTTCGCCGACATGGAAATCTTTGTCGAGATTCAGGAAAACGTCCGCGGCTCGGATGTGTTCGTCGTTCAGTCGACGTCCTATCCGGCCAACGACCATCTGATGGAACTGCTCATCATCATCGATGCGCTGCGCCGCTCCTCGGCGCGCCGCATCACCGCGGTGATCCCCTACTTCGGTTACGCCCGCCAGGATCGCCGGGTCGGCTCGCGTTCGCCAATTTCAGCAAAATTGGTCGCCAATCTCATTACCCATGCAGGTGCCGACCGCGTTCTGACGCTCGACCTGCATGCCGGCCAGATTCAAGGCTTCTTCGATATTCCGACCGACAACCTGTATGCATCGCCAGTCATGGTGCGCGACATCCGCGAGAATTTCGACCTCGCCAACCTGATGGTGGTATCTCCCGACGTCGGCGGCGTGGTCCGCGCCCGCGGTCTGGCCAAGCGCATCAACGCGCCGCTTGCCATCATCGACAAGCGCCGCGAGCGCGCCGGCGAATCCGAAGTGATGAACGTGATCGGCGAAGTCGCCGGTTACACCTGCATTCTGGTCGACGATATCGTCGATTCCGGCGGTACTTTGGTGAACGCGGCCGACGCGCTGCTCGCTAACGGCGCCAAGGATGTCTACGCCTACATCACCCATGGCGTGCTGTCGGGCGGCGCTACAGCGCGCATCACCGCTTCCAAGCTGAAAGAGCTGATCATCACCGACTCGATCCAGCCGACCGAAGCGGTGCGCATTGCCCACAACATCCGCACGCTCTCGATCGCGTCGCTGATGGGCGAAGCCATCGGACGTACCGCAGCCGAAGAATCGGTGTCGAGCCTGTTCGACTAAACATCAAAATCCTCGAAATTATTCGGCGGCGATGCGAGTCTACAATCGACTCGCAAAGGTTAATTCCGGCGTTCCAACTCATGCCGCCGCAATCCGATTCTGTTTTGTTCTCTTCAGCTGTTGATGACTTGGGAATTCCACAGGTTTGCCTGTGGACGGACTCTGGCCCCGGTTGCGCCGATTCCGCAAATCACTGATCAATCCTTGCACGCTAGCGATCCACCAGCGGCACGCCCAACGGCAAATAACGACAAGCCGTGCCGTTTTGAATCGCAAGACGTACAGCGTGATCGCGCAAGTCCGGCGTCTCGTATTCGGTGCGCACCCTTCACTCGAACAGGACGAATGAACATGTCCCACTTGGACAGCGTGATCGATTCCAGGGGTAATCCGCTGGCGGTGATCGAGGACATCGCCGCGTCGAACGATCTCGCTTTCGAGCGTTCCGGCGAAGACGAAGTGACGATTATATCGAAGGGGCAGTGGACCGATTATCAGCTCGCCTTCACTTGGATGAGCGAAATCGAGGCACTCCATCTCGCCTGCGCGTTTGACATGAAGATTCCCGATGTCCGCCGCACCGAAGTCCAGCGCCTGATCGCCGCGATCAACGAGCAGCTTTGGGTCGGGCATTTCGACGTCTGGAGCATCGCAGGAACGGTGATGTACCGGCAGGCGCTGGTGCTGCCCGGCGGCATGGCCGCATCGCCGGCACAATGCGAGGTGATGATGACAAGCGCGTTGGATGCGTGCGAACGCTATTTTCCTGCGCTGCAGTTCGTGATCTGGGCCGGCAAGACCGCCGAGGAAGCGATGGCGGCGGCGATGTTCGATACCGTCGGTGAAGCATAGCCGCGTGTTGCGGGTTTCCTCCGGACGCAGGCAAGTCTAATGGTAGACTTCTGCAACTAAGTCCGGGACGTTTCGATGACGACTTCCTTGAAGCTACTTGCCAATCAGGCCAGCCCGCTCGTCCTTGCCGGCGCGGGCAAGATGGGCGGCGCGATGCTGACCGGCTGGCTCGCAGGCGGTCTCGATCCGAAATGCGTCATCGTCATCGATCCGGATCTCTCCGGCGATATCCGGGCGATGGAGGCAAAGGGCATTCGCCTCAATCCATCCGCGGCTGAGAAAGCCTCGACGCTTGTGGTCGCGCTCAAGCCGCAGATGTTTCGCGGCGCCGGCGCGATGCTGCGCGGTTTCGCCAGCCCATCGACGCTGGTGGTGTCGATCATGGCCGGTGCGACCATCGCCGGCATCGAAGAAGTCTGCGGCGGCGCCGTGGTTCGCGCCATGCCCAACACACCTGCCGCGATCGGACGCGGCATCACGGTCGCCGTGGCGGCGAAAACAGTCAGTGCGGATCAGCGCGCGACTGCCGATGCCCTGCTGCGGGCGACCGGCGGCGTCGAGTGGGTCGATGATGAGGCGCTGATGGACGCTGTGACCGCCGTGTCCGGGTCCGGACCGGCTTATGTCTTCCTGCTGGCGGAGGAACTGGCCAAAGCCGGCGTTGCCGCAGGATTGCCGCAACATCTGGCGACACGTCTGGCACGTGAAACCGTGTCAGGCTCCGGCGAGCTGTTGCATCGCTCGGAGCTGGAATCCGCGGTGCTGCGCCAGAACGTGACATCGCCTGCCGGCACCACGGCCGCAGCGCTGAATGTACTTATGGGCGAAGGCGGATTGCAAACGCTGATGACGAAAGCCGTCGCAGCCGCCACCGCGCGTTCGAAAGAACTGGCGAAGTGATCTTCGTCATTGCGAGCAAAGCGAAGCAATCCAGAGCGGCAAAAAAGGACTGGATTGCTTCGTCGCCAATGCTCCTCGCAATGACTAAACAGGTATGCGTACCGCAGCGCGCAAGCCTCCGAGTGGACTATCGGCAAGCGTGATATCGCCGCCATGCGAGCGCGCGATGTCGCGCGCGATCGCAAGGCCAAGTCCTGTTCCACCCTCATCCAGACTGCGCGCATCGTCGAGACGGCGGAACGGCTTGAACACTTCATCGCGCATGTCGTGAGGAATGCCCGGACCATCGTCATCGATCGTGACGGTCAGATAGCGATGATCGCGATGTCCCGTGATGGAAATGCTGTCGGCATATCGCGCCGCATTCGACACCAGATTTGCGAGGCAGCGCTTGAAAGCCGCGGGCTTCACGGTCACCACCGGCAAACCGTGGAACACCACTGTCGCTGAATCGCCTTGACGCTCGGCTTCACTGCGCAATTCCTCAAGGACGACTGCCATGTCGGTCGGCTGCGCCTGCTCGCCGCTGTCGCCGCGGGCAAACGCCAGATAGGCCTCGAGCATCGCACCCATTTCATCGACGTCCTTGCGCATCGCATCGACTTCCGGTGTATCGCCGATCAATGCAAGTTCCAGCTTGAAGCGCGTCAGAATGGTGCGCAGATCGTGGCTGACGCCGGCGAGCATTGCGGTGCGCTGTTCGATACTGCGCTCGATACGCGATTTCATCTCGACAAAGGCCTGAGCCGCTCGGCGAACCTCACGCGCCCCGCGCAGGCGAAATTCCGGGTCGTCGCGGCCCTTGCCAAAATTTTCGGCCGCATCCGCCAGCCGCAGAATAGGCTTGATCTGATTGCGCAGGAACAACACCGCCACCGTCAGCAGCACCAGCGATGTGCCGACCATCCAGAACAGGAAGATTTCCGAGTTTGACGCATAGGTGGCGTTGCGGCGCGCAAGTACACGCATGACGGCGTCGTCGAGCCTGATCCGGATCTCGACGACCGAGGATCTACCGACAGTATCGATCCAGAATGGCCGCGCGACCTGCTGCCGCAATTGATTTGAGAGTTTTTGATCGAGCAGCGAGAAGAACGGCTTTGGTCCTGGAGCTGGCATGTCTTCCGGCGGAAGAAAGTCCACCACGAGACCAAGCCGCTGCTGGGCGATTCGCTTCAGTAAGGCGCGATCCTTGTCCTGCGGATAACCTTTGTAGACATCGATCAGCGCCGCGATGTCCTGAACAACCGCGGCTGACAAACGCTGCGTGACCGTGTTCCAGTGCCGCTCCATAAAGACAAACGCGACCACCGACTGCAACACCACCATAGGCACGATGATAATGAGCAACGACCGAGCATAGAGCCCTTTCGGCATCCAGTTCTTGAATGTGTTGCCCATCCAGCCGGAGGCATTGGACATGCGCCGGCTTGCGGTGCGGATGAATGTCAAACCGGTATCGAGCGTGCTCATGATCGCTGGTCCGTTGCGCTCATCATGGGGTGGCCACGAGGCGATAACCGATCCCCCGCACCGCTTGCAGGAACAACGGATTTGCCGGATCACGCTCGATTTTCCGGCGTAGCCGGTTAATCTGCACGTCAACGGCGCGCTCGTTGATCGAACCGCCCGCACCGGTCAGCGCACCGCGCGGAACCGTTTCGCCGGGCGTGGAGGCGAGGATACGCAACATCTCGCGCTCGCGATCCGTAAGATGCACGATCTCATCGCCGTTACGCAGTTCGCCGCGTTCGAGATGATAGATGTACGGGCCGAATGCGACGGATTCCACAGGCGCACTCACCGGTGTCATCGCGCGCTTCAGAATATTGGCGATACGCAGGATCAGCTCACGCGGCTCGAATGGTTTCGCCACATAATCGTCAGCGCCGATCTGCAGACCTTCGATCCGCCGGTCGGCTTCGTGCAGCGCCGTCAGCATGATGATTGGCACCGCCGACGAGGTACGGATGAAGCGCGCCAGATCGAAGCCGGTTTCCCCGGGCATCATGACGTCGAGAATGAGCAGATCAAAATGCAGACCGAGCAGCTTGGAGCGGGCATCGGCCGCGCTTTTCGCCGTCGTGACGCGATAACCTTCATTCGACAGGAACCGCGACAGCAGGTCGCGAATGCGGCGATCGTCATCGACCAGCAGGATGTGCGGCGCATCGTCGGCAAGCGGCGGCGGCGTGATCGCAGCGAGGGGCTGGGTCAATGTCATTCCTTTCCACCCCGCCGCGGGCTTGAGAGAATTGCCGCAAGAACCTTGTCCGGATCGTCGCGGTCAATCATTGCGCGCAGAAACTGCCGCACAGGCTCGGCTGCCCCTGCATCATCGGATATGTTCTGCAACGCGCGGTTGATACGCGTGGTTTGCAACCCGGCAAGTTTGGCCACTAATGCCTCGCCCTTCGCAGTGGCAAAAAGAAGACGTTGGCGGCGGTCGCTCTGGCCAGCCCTCTGAACAATGTAGCCTTCATCAAGCAACTGCTTGAGGACGCGGCCAAGCGACTGTTTGGTAATGCGCAGAACATCCAGCAGATCCGCGACCTTCAGTCCCGGATAACGGCAGACGAAATGCACGACGCGGTGATGCGCACGGCCAAAGCCGAATTCGCGCAACACCTCGTCGGCGTCGCCAACGAAATCCCGGTAAGCGAAGAACAGCAGCTCAATGACATCCCAGCGCATATCGCTCTTGGCCGACAAGATATCGTCACCAGCCCCTGACCGTTCGCGCACCGATTTTAAATTTATGTCAGCCATATTGACGTATATTCGGTTCAATGTTACAAAAAACTCAATCTGGGCGAAATTTTCGGTCTCATAGAGCTTTACCACGCTCGATGGCCTATTTTGTCCTCATGCGGTTGTCGGTCGGCACATCGCGAAACATACTGGAGTTCGGATTGCCCGTAAAAGTCCATTCGGACGAACTGCGGCACAACGACATACACAACGACATAAGAGGCGGCGCGCGATGCGCGGTACCCGCCAAAGACAGGGAGAAAACCGATGGCAGTTTCGCTCGCCAAGATCGACGACGCGGTCTGGTCGAAATTCGAAATCCAGCCTGCAGCCAACCCGACGTCCGAGAAGGAGCGCGCGGCGAAGCTTGCAGACCCGGGCTTCGGCCGCGTTTTCTCGGATCACATGGCGATTGTCCGCTACAATCAGGCGCAGGGCTGGCATGCTGCCCGCGTCGAATCCCGCGCGAATTTCCCGCTCGATCCAGCCGCAGCCGTGCTGCACTACGCGCAGGAAATTTTTGAAGGCCTCAAGGCCTACAAGCGCGAGGATGGCGGCGTGAACCTGTTTCGCCCCGACGCCAATGCCCGGCGCTTCCAGAATTCGGCCGAGCGCATGGCCATGGCGCCGCTCCCCGAAGCCCTTTTCATCGAAGCGGTCGAGCAACTCGTGCGTATCGATCGCGCCTGGATTCCGGGCGGCGAAGGCAGTCTCTACCTGCGGCCATTCATGATCGCGAGCGAGACCTTCCTCGGCGTGAAGCCGTCGGCGGAATATATCTTCTCGGTCATCGCCTCTCCCGTTGGTTCCTATTTCAAGGGCGGCCCTGCGCCGGTGTCGATCTGGGTGTCGGAAAACTACACACGCGCGGCGATCGGCGGCACCGGGGCCGTGAAATGCGGTGGAAATTATGCCGCGAGCCTGCGAGCGCAAGCCGAGGCGATCGATCATGGCTGCGATCAGGTGGTTTTCCTCGACGCGGTCGAGCGCCGTTATGTCGAGGAACTCGGCGGCATGAACATCTTCTTTGCATTCGACGACGGCTCGCTGCTGACGCCACCGCTCGGCACCATCCTGCCAGGCATCACGCGCGACTCGATTCTCGCTCTTGCAAAAAAGTCCGGTACGCCAGTGCGTGAGGAGCTTTACACAATCGACCAGTGGCGCTCCGACGCGGCCAGCGGAAAACTGAAAGAAGCCTTCGCATGCGGCACGGCAGCCGTGATCTCGCCGATCGGCAAGGTGCGGTCCGCGAGCGGCGATTTTCTGATCAGCGGCGGCGCGGCCGGCCCCGTCGCGATGGGAATGCGCAAGACGCTGGTCGATATCCAGTATGGCCGCGCGGCCGACTCGCACAACTGGATCAGAAACGTCTCGTAAGTGGCGCAACCGCGATTACCACCGTCATTGCGAGGAGCGTCAGCGACGAAGCAATCCAGTTCGAGCTTGCGGCTCTGGATTGCTTCGCTTCGCTCGCAATGACGAACTAATTCAACGCTTCTGCGGTGGCCCAAAACACCTCACCCTCTGAGTCTTCGGTATCGAGCCAGAGCAAAGGCAATTCCGGATAAGCGTCTTCCATCGCCGGCCGGCAGCGGCCGATCTCGCACAACAGACCGCCACCCTTGTTGAGATGTTCACCCGCAGACGCAACGATGCGGCGGACGAGATCCAGTCCGTCGCTGCCCCCATCGAATGCCATCTTCGGCTCATAGCGGCACTCGCGCGGCAAGCCAGCCATACCTTCGGCGTCCACATAGGGTGGGTTCGAGATGATGAGATCGTAGCGCTGCTTACGCACCGCCGCGAACAGATCGCCGAGATGCAAGTTGATCCGATCATCCAGTCCATGATCGCCAATATTGCGCGCCGCAACCGCCAGCGCATCCTTCGACAGATCGACCGCATCGATCTGCGCATTCGGGAAACTACGGCTTGCGAGAACTGCGAGACATCCCGACCCCGTGCACAGATCGAGCACCCGTTCGACGGCCATCGGATCATCGATCAGCGCTGCATCCTCGCCGCCGAAATGCGTCTCTAGCAACTCACCGATAAAGGAGCGCGGCACGATCGTGCGCTCATCGACGTAAAACGGCAGACCCCGCATGTAGATCTTGTTGACAAGATAGGCCGCAGGTTTCCGTGTTTTAACACGCTGCTCGATCAGACCGCGCACCTTGCGGCCTTCGTCGGCCGTGAGCCGCGCTTGCGCAAATATTTCGAACTGGTCGGGGTGCAGGTGCAACGCTTCACAGACCAGAAACGCCGCTTCGGCGACAGGGTCGGTGGTGCCGTGCGCGAAGACGAGCTTCGCTTCATTGAAACGGCTGACGCCGTAGCGAACGTAATCGAACAACGTCGATAGTTCGCCTGTAGCTTGCGGCCTGATCCGGCGCGGCGGCACTTTGCTGCGTTTCACCATTACGGCTTGGTCCAGCGTGCAGCAGCGGCATCGTCATTGTGATGCGCTTCGACCCATGCCGATCCCTGCGCGTTTTCCTCGCGCTTCCAGAACGGAGCGTTGGCCTTGAGAAAATCCATCAGGAATTCGGCGGCCTGGAACGCTGCTTCGCGATGTGCGGAGGCCGTCACCACCAGCACGATATTCTCACCAGGCTCGATGCGGCCGTGACGATGGATGATCGTGAGTCCGGCAAGCGGCCATCGCTGACAGGCCTCGTCGGCATGGCGGCCGATCTCGGCTTCGGCCATGCCGGGATAATGCTCGAGCGTCAGCGCTGTCACATGGCGACCGTCATCGCTGCCACGGCAGATACCGATGAAATTCACCACCGCACCGATATCCGCACGGCCACGCGTCAGCGCTGCGATTTCCGCCGCAACGTCGAAGTCATTTTGCTGGATGCGAATGGTAAGCGGGACCGGCATTCCGGTGTCCTCGAAGCGAAAAGATCATCCGCCGGTCATCGGCGGGAAAAACGCGATCTCGCGTGCGCCGGCAATGGCAGTCTCGGGTTTAACGTGGGTGCGATCAATCGCCGCGCGAATCGATCGCGGCGCGGCAAACGCATACGCATACTCTTCGCCGCGCTCCGCAAGCCAACCGATCAAATCGCCGACCGTGCGCACGGCCGAAGGCGGATCGAGTGTTTCCTCTGCCTTGCCAATGCGCTCGCGCACCCAGGCAAAATAGACGATCTTCATTTGTCGTCCTCGATCATCAGATGGCGCAACCCGGCGCGGAAATAATCCCAGCCGGTATAGAGCGTGACGATCGCGGAAATCCACAACAGCGCAATGCCGATCAGTGTCGTCGCCGGCAGGATCGCCTCGCCCGCCTCACCGGCGATCAGAAACCCGATGGCGACCAGTTGCACCGTCGTCTTCCATTTCGCCAGTTGCGTGACCGGAAGGCTGACGCGCAGCCCTGCGAGATACTCGCGCAGGCCCGAAACGAGAATTTCGCGACAGAGGATGATGATCCCGGCCCACAACGTCCAGCCGTGGATGATGCCGTCGGCGGCCAGCATCAGAAGGCATGACGCCACCAGCAGCTTGTCGGCGATCGGATCGAGCATCCGGCCGAACGCCGATTGCTGATCGTACATGCGGGCATAATAGCCATCGAGAATATCGGTGACCCCGGCAGCAATAAAGATTGCAAGCGCGACCCAACGCAGCCACAGCGGACCGCCCATGATCGACTGCATATACATGCAGCCGACCACCACCGGCACCGCAGCAATGCGGGAGTACGTCAGTATGTTGGGCAGGGCCATCGCATGTTTGCCAGCCCGGCGGGTCGTCACTGTGTTCATCTGCCTTACCAATACCGGCGCGCCATGAAGGTCAACCGCTGTATCATCCGTCCTCTGGGACATATTCGCCGGACCGGCTGGAAACCGCCCGGTTCGCCGTCAGCGTCCGCCATCGGCGTGGAAGAATTCGAAAATCCTGCGGGCGCTTTCGGCGCTGATCCCGGGAACCTTGCCAAGATCGGCGATCGACGCCCGTTCGATCTCTTTCAGGGTCCCGAAATGATGGAGCAAGGCACGTTTGCGTGACGAGCCGATTCCGGGGATTTCCTGCAATCCCGCCTCGCGCATGTCTTTCTTGCGCAGCTTGCGGTGTGAGCCGATCACGAATCGATGCGCCTCGTCGCGCAGCCGCTGGATGAAATACAAGACCGGGTCGCGCGGCTCCAGCTTGATCGCCGGCTGGCCCGGCAAGAACAGCGTCTCCCGGCCCGCATCCCTGTCCGGCCCTTTGGCAACACCGAGCAGTGACACCTGCGTGACACCAAGCTCCGCGAGCGTCTGACGCGCCGCATTGAGCTGGCCGAGACCGCCGTCGATCACGACAAGGTCGGGCCATTGCGGGACTGCGTCGTCGCCGGGCTCTGGCAGTTTGCCGTCCGGCGGTGTTTCGGACATCAGCCGCTTGAACCGCCGTTCGAGCACCTCGCGCATCATCCCGTAATCGTCTCCAGGCGCGAGACCCTCGGAGCGGATGTTGAATTTCCGGTACTGGTTCTTGAGAAACCCGTCCGGCCCGGCAACGATCATCGCGCCGACCGCGTTGGTGCCCTGAATATGACTGTTGTCGTAGACCTCGATGCGGCGAGGCGTTGCCGGCAGCTTCAAGGTCTCGGCGAGCGACTGCATCAGCCGCGATTGCGTTGCCGTATCGGCGAGCTTGCGGCCGAGCGCCTCGCGCGCGTTGGTGAGCGCATGCTGAATCAGTTCCTTCTTTTCGCCGCGCTGCGGAACATTGACCTCGACCTTGGCACCCGCCTTGACCGAGAGTGCACTGGCAAGCAATTCCCGCTCGTCCACCGCATGCGATAGCAACACGAGCCGCGGCGGCGGTTTGTCGTCGTAAAACTGCGCGAGAAACGAACCCAGCACTTCGCCCGGCGACAGCGAACGATCGGCCTTCGGGAAGTAAGCGCGGTTGCCCCAGTTCTGCCCGGTGCGGAAGAAAAACACCTCGACGCAGAAATATCCGCCCGCCTGATGGATTGCGAATACATCCGCCTCTTCCACTGTCCGCGGGTTAATGCCCTGTTGCGACTGGATCGCCGCGAGCGCCGCGAGACGATCACGATAGAGCGCCGCACTCTCGAACGCGAGATCGGCAGAGGCCTTCTCCATTTCCTTTGCGAGTTCCTGTTTCACCGCACGACTGCGCCCGGATAGAAAATCAGTCGCCTCCCGCACCAGCTCCGTATAGCCGGGGAAATCGATCTCGTTGGTGCAGGGACCGGCGCAGCGGCGGATCTGAAACAGCAGACATGGCCGCGTGCGGCCCTCGAAGAATGCATCCGTACAGGAGCGCACGAGGAACGCCCGCTGCAAGGCGGTGATCGTACGGTTCACCGATCCGACCGACGCGAACGGGCCAAAGTAGCGGCCCGGCCTCGATTGCGCACCGCGATGCTTGAGAATCTGCGGCGCCCAATGATCGCCGGTGATGAGAATATAAGGAAACGATTTGTCGTCGCGCAGTTGCACGTTGAAGCGCGGCCGCAATTGCTTGATGAGATTGGCTTCCAGCAAAAGCGCTTCGATCTCGGTGGACGTCGAGATGATTTCGACATGGGTCGTCGCCGCGATCATCCGCGCAATGCGCGCCGGATGTCCGGCCGGCCGCGCATAGGACGACAATCGTTTGCGAACGCTTTTCGCCTTGCCGACATAGAGCACGTCGTTGGCCGCATTGAGCATGCGATAGACGCCGGCGGACTGCGGCGCATGACGGACAGCGTGCGCAATCGCGGCCTGCCCGATCGCCAGTGTTCCCTCCGGCAAAGTGTCTCCCGCCTCGTCGGACGGCTCGGGCAGCCGCGCCTCTTCGTCATCGTCAGACGCAAGGCTCAGCGGATCGATATCCTGCGCCGTCAGCTTGGCAGCCTGCGAGGCGCCCTTGCGCTTTTGCGCAGGATTGTCCGGCGAGTCCGGCGGTGCCAATGGATTCAGTTGCTTGCGCGGCATAATGCGTAAAATAGTCATTATACGCAGGCCAGGCCAGTGCGGGCGCATCGACGTTTGACGGTTATCGACAGTAGCACCGCACCGAGGCCTGACATCAAGGTCTGGCGCGGAACGCCGCGACCCCGTGGCATGCAGCAAGGCCGGTCGTAACACTTTCTTAAGAACGACTGACCCCGTGATCGCGGCTTTAACGACCGCTTAATTCAAAACATTCGATAAATCCCACTGAATAAAGTTCGAAGTCCGTAACCATACGGCTTCGTGCAAGCCCGAGCGACGTCGTCTGCGTTGCCAGGCAGTCAGCCGAGTGTGGAGCATAAGATGAGTATCCGTGCAGTTTGCAGCGCAATTTGTCTGATCTGCTTCGCGACCACGGCTAGCGCCGCCGATCTCTACGGACGTAGTGCGCAACCCTACACGGTCAATCAGCCTCTGAATGCATATAGCTGGGCCGGTCCCTACATCGGCGGCAACATCGGCTATGGCTGGGGCGATGTCAGCAACAACCCCGCAACGCCATCCGGCGTATTCGGCGGCATTCAAGCCGGCTACAATTTCCAGACCGGTCCATGGGTGTTCGGCATTGAGGGCGACATCCAGGGCAACAGCGCGAGCGAACGCTTTGCCGTATGGAAATTCTCAAATCCCTGGTTCGGCACCGTGCGCGGCCGGGCGGGCTACGCACTGAACAACATTCTGTTCTACGGCACGGCTGGTCTTGCCTTCGGCAGCCTGCGCGCTGAAACGCTTGCCTTTTCGGAGACAAAAACCTCCGTTGGATGGACTGCCGGCCTCGGTGCGGAAATCGGCATCACCCAGAACTGGAGCGCCAAGGTCGAATATCTTTATGTCGATCTGTCCGACAGCCGCTTTATCACCACCGGATCGACCCACGGTTATCAGTCGAATCTTATACGCCTCGGCGTGAATTACCGGTTCTGACGACCGGCATAAATCAAGCGAGAAGAAAACAATCGCCAGCCTTTGTCCCGGGTCCATTGTGGCCCGGGATTTTCTTTGATGCACTGGCTTTGGAGGCAGGATGACACGTCTTTCGTGTCCGCCGCGACAATCGTCCAAGAAACATCCTGCAATCGCGCATCCGCGCGACGCCGCAATCCGCGATCGCAGATCAAAGCAATTATGCTGAAGTGCGCCGCCGCAGCTTCAGGAAGAAATCACCAGATCGACCGCTTTGGGGCCTTTGCCCTTCTTGTCCGGCTCGACTTCGAACGTGATGCGTTGCCCCTCGGTCAGGTCCTTCAAACCTGCGCGTTCCACTGCCGTGATGTGAACGAACACGTCGCGTCCGCCATCGTCAGGCTTGATGAAACCGTAGCCGCGCTCCCCATTGAAGAATTTGACCGTCCCAGTCATGGCCATCGGGATACTCCTCATCCCCCGCAATGCTTCGCCGATGCGCAAAACCGCGCAACGACCCGACCTTACCGCCGGAAAGCATTGGCCACCGTAGCGCGCTCGTCATCCCCACGAACGGCCCTGCGCCTTTTCACTCCGCCGCCCCCATTCGCGGAAGCGGAACGTAAAGCCAGCCGGAAGCAGCTTAATACGGTTCCAGATCAATTGACTACGGCGGAGTGGATTGTTTTGCGGCTCAGCCAACCTTCGCCCGCTCATGGCTTGGGCGTATCGACCTTGAAGCGCCCAGCCCCGCCCTGCCCGAGCGGCTTTTCGAGTTCGGGCAGGATCGTGCGCAACTCTGCCGCGAGCGTCCAGGGTGGATTGACGATCAGAAGTCCCGCCGACATCAGCGGCCCGTCGGCTGATTGAGGCGCCACGCTGAACTCAACCCGCAGGCAGTCTTCGCGAGCCGCGACACGCGCCGCAACCTGCTCAACCAGTTGCTCAGAACTGCGCCGCGCCTTGACCGGATACCAGAGCATATAGGTGCCGTTCGGCCATTTGGCGTACGCCGCAGCAAAGAGGTCGGCGAGCCTCGCGTATTCGTCACGATCTTCGAACGGCGGATCGATCAGCACCAGACCACGGCGCTCCTTTGGCGGCACATAGGCCGTGAGCGCGGTCCAGCCATCGATATCGACAACCCGCCCCTGTTCGTCACGGCGCAAGGCGCCGATCAAGCGCTTGCGGGCACCGGGCTCAAGCTCGCAGGCGGTGAGACGATCTTGCGGCCGCAGCAGCGCGCGAGCAATCAGCGGCGAGCCGGGATAGGCAACAAGATCGCGCTGCGGATTGAAGGCGCGGACGATATCCAGATAGGGCGCAACGAGGGCCGCCGTCTCGCTCGACAGCCGCGCCTGCATCAGCCGCGCAATGCCGAGACGCCATTCGCCGCCGCGCTGCGCCGCGTCGCCCGTCAGGTCGTACAGACCCGCACCGGCGTGAGTATCAATCACCCGGAAAGCCGCCGCCTTCTGGTGCAGATAGGTGAGGATGCGCGCGAGAACGATATGCTTGATGACGTCGGCGAAGTTGCCGGCATGGAAATCGTGACGATAGTTCATGCCTGCAATAACAACATATTTGCATGCGTGAACAGCGCTCGCTTGATCTTCCTGCTCAGCTTCCCCGGACCGGCGGCATCAAAACCTTGTCGCGGCGGCAGGCGCGGCGATCGATTTCCTCGCAGGATCGGAACTGCAGATCCTTGCTCATGCAGATGCGCACCTCGCTAAGACGCTTGCTGTCGCATACCACCGAGATCGCCGAACTGCTCAAGCCCGGATTGACCTTGATGAAGGCCTGCTCGATGTCTTCGGGCGCGGCGAGCTTCGGATCGGCAAGATCCAGATACTCTTCCGGAATCTTCACCACCGCGCGAGCCTTGCGGATGGTTTCGAAGTAGGCGCGGGTGCCGAGGCCCGAGCAGGTGCCATGCTTGTCCCACTCATTGTAAATCAGGCCGGGCGCCGGCATCAGATCCAGCATTGACGTCATCACGTTACGCTCCAGCCGCGGCGCCGGCCGAGTACAATAATTTGGAAAGCCGCGTTCGTATTGTGGCCACAGCCCATGCACCACGAATGAATAGGGCCGTCCGCCGCCGCACTGCGCCTGCTGGGAACGCCCGGTGTTTCCGCGCTCGGATGCCGCCTCGCAGAACGACGGCGACCATGACAATGCAAGAACGTAGAAATCAAACTCGCCGGGAGCATTCTGCCGCCGATCCTGCGCCTGCGCTGGCCCGACAACCCCAAGCGCAATCACGGCAAGCGCAGTGACGACGATCAGGCGCAACGAAAGAAAGACGCGTGAGAAAAAGCCAGCCTTCATGGAGTTCATGGCAGTACGCTCCTCAACCCAGAGGGGAATGAGCCTAGCCACGACTTGAGAACATTTCAAGAACAAAATGTTTTGCAGTGCGTGCAGGCGGTGCGGCTTGTCGGAAACGGGAAGACAAAACGAGCAGGTTG
Source organism: Hyphomicrobiales bacterium (assembly GCA_021732625.1). Taxonomy (GTDB): domain Bacteria; phylum Pseudomonadota; class Alphaproteobacteria; order Rhizobiales; family Xanthobacteraceae; genus SG-bin9. The sequence continues at coordinate 5,428 of JAKFUP010000115.1, read as the reverse complement.
AAACCCTGCGGTCAGTAGCCCGCAGCCTTGCAGGCCGGGTTGTAAGCCCAGTTGCGGTCGAGGCCGACGACGCAGAACTCGACGCCAGTGCCGTAGCCGGCAAGCCCGCCGTCTTCGATCAGCGAGAAATTCACCCGGCGCGGTTTGCCGTCGCTGATCATTGCCGTCGCCGTGCAAAACCGGCGCGGAATGCTGTTCGACTGCCACGGGCGGAAAGCGATCTCGCGCACGTCGTCAAAGCCCGTGATCTCCAGCGCCGAGTTCCAGAATTTGCCTTCCTTGTGGGAAAACCGCGACTGGATGCGCGACAGCGCTGCTTCGCAAGGCGGCAGGTCGCCGTCATAGCGCGGGCCGGAGAGATAGAAATTCAGTTCGAGGAAGTTCGCGGCCTGTGCGGGCGCCGCCGTTCCAGCGAAAGCCATAACGGCAAGCGCCATCACGCCAAACCTAACCAGACCTGCCAAAGCCCTGACATCGCGCATGATGCCCCCCACCTGCTGAATCTGTGCGGAACGGTGCCGCGAAGGGCGCGCGGGGTCAAGTGCAACGCGGCAACACCCTTGAACAACATGGTTTCGCAGTGCCTTGCCATGCTTTCCATCGCAGCCGGACGGCCTTAGAGTCCCGACTCACGAATACTGGCTGGAGTTGAGCGATGCGAACGATGGTTGCAGCACTGGCGCTGATGGCGAGCGGATGGGTCGCGGCTCCCGCGAACGCTTTCATCGACACCGTCCCTCCGTTCAAGGGCAACGACACCGGCGGCATCATCTCTTACAACCTCGTCGGTCAGGCCGACATCAAGGCGATGGCCGTCAACCACTGCGCGTCTTACGGCAAAGTCGTGAAGCCGCTCGCGGTGCAGGCCAATTACGGCGGCTACATTTCCTTTGCCTGCGTCTGGGTGCCGCCCGGCGGTTACGATCGCCCGTTGCGCGCGCGCTACTGACGGGCTGCACCACCAACTTTCTCATCTGAGTCGGGAGCAAGTCATGAGGCTCTTTCGATTGATCGCTGCCACTGTGGTTGTGACGATGCTTCCGCATGCCGCTAGCGCCGTCGATTTGCCGATCCGCAAAGCCGGACTGTGGGAGATTAGGATGACGGTCGCCGGCGTGCAGACTCCGCCCACCGCGATGCAGCACTGCACCGACGAAACCACCGACAAGGAGATGGCCTCCGGCCTCGGCCCGATGTCTGCGGACATGTGCAGCAAGAATGACGTCGAGAAAACCGCGACCGGATACGCCACCAATTCGGTCTGCACGATCGCCGGCAAGACATCGACGACACGCGCCGAATTCACCGGTGACTTCAACTCCGCCTACACGGTGAAAGTGTCATCGCAGAGCGCGGGTGCTGCGGCCGGTGCGCCGCGCGATTCGACGATATCGATCGATGCGAAATGGATGGGCGCGTGCAAGTCCGACCAGAAGGCCGGTGACATCGTCATGCCCGGCGGCATGAAGATGAACATCAAGGATCTGCAGGCCCTCAAAGGGCAGAAGAAGTAAGTTCGTTCGTCATTGCGAGCCACCAAGTCTCGCCTGAGCGAGCCCAATGACAGGCTCTGCGAAACAATCCAGTTTCTGGTGGCAATCTGGATTGCTTCGTCGCAATGCTCCTCGCAATGAAAGCGGTGGCGAAGCAATTACTTCGCAGCCGCCTTGCGCTCGATGAAGGTCTTGCCGCCCTTCATCTTGTGTGACAACGGCGCTTCGTTGATCTGGATCACGACGGCTTCCGCATCGACGCCGAGATTTTTCACCAGCGCCTGAGTGATGTCGCGCATCATGCCAGCCTTCTGGTCGTCGGTGCGGCCGGAGGCCATGTTCACGGTGATTTCAGGCATCGGAGTCTCCCTGTTTTTGTCGTTGAAAATGTTGCGGCAAACTTAAGGCACGGATTCTCGGTGATGGCAAAGTGAGGGCAGGCAATTCAGGCATGAAATTTCGTGACGAGGCTATGTCCACTTCACATTGTGCCGCGCCAAAATCTCTTGCACCTCGGCGACGAGGTCTTCTTCGTTAACTGGCTTCTGTGCCTCGGCCTGCTTCTTGAGATGCGTATCGCGATCCGTGGCATCGCTTGGCGCTGAACCTGCGATCAGATCGCGGATCAGCACTTCGCCCTTCTCGCGTTCGTCGGAGCCTTGAATGATCGCGCACGGCGAGTTGCGCTTGTCGGCATATTTCAATTGCTGGCCGATGCCGTGCTTCGGATTGCCGAGATACATTTCGGCGCGGATGTTTTCTTTGCGCAGCATCGCCGTGAGTTTCTGCGCGCTGGTGATGCTCTCAGGTCCGAACACGGTGACGACGACGGGTCCTGTTTGCGGCTTGGTGTCGAGCTTGCCGAGCATGGTAAGCGCGGCCTGCAAACGCGACACGCCGATGGAGAAACCGGTTGCGGGAACAGGCTCGCCGCGAAAGCGCGACACCAGTCCGTCGTAACGTCCACCACCGCCGACAGAGCCGAACCGCACCGGGCGGCCCTTCTCGTCCTTGGTCTCGAGCAGCAGTTCAACTTCGTAGACCGGGCCAGTGTAGTATTCGAGACCGCGAACGACGGATGAGTCTATCCGAATCCGATCTTCGCCATATCCCGCCGATGCAACCAAACTTTGAATTTCGATAAGTTCATTTACACCAGTTAATCCAATTGGCGATTTCGCAAGAGCCAGGTTTAGCCATGCTAATTCGCCCCCTTTGCTGCGCCATTCTTCGCTAACTTCGAACCGCTGAAATCGAGGCGCGTTTGGAGCGAGTCTTTTTGCTAATCCAATTCCTTGCAAATCCAGAATTCGGACAACGCCATCGTCAGAAAGGCCTGCCCCTTTTGTGTAATCACCCTTTCCCTCCTCACCGCCGTCCCAGCGGCCAGAGCCAAGTAATTTGGCAATTTCGTCAGGAGGAAACTTATCTGCCTTATCAATTGCCCTTAGTATCGCGAGCTTCTGCTTGTCATCGACGGCGCCGATGCTCTCCATCATTCCATCGAGCACCTTGCGGTTATTCACCTTCACCACATACTGCCCGCGCGGAATGCCGAGCGCTTCCATGGTGTCGGCGGCCATCATGCACATCTCGGCGTCGGCCGCGGGCGATGCCGAGCCCACCGTATCGGCGTCGAACTGCATGAACTGGCGAAAGCGTCCCGGCCCCGGCTTCTCGTTGCGGTAGACATAGCCCTCGCGATAGCTGCGATAGGGCAGCGCGAGGTTCTGGAAATTCTCGGCGACGTACCGCGCGAGCGGCGCTGTCAGATCGTAGCGCAGCGAAATCCACTGCTCATCGTCGTCCTGAAACGAGAACACGCCCTCGTTCGGCCGGTCCTGATCGGGCAGGAATTTGCCGAGCGCGTCGGTATATTCCATCGCAGGGGTTTCGACCGGCTCGAAGCCGTAGCGCTCGTAGACCTCGCGGATTTTCGCGGTCATCGCGCGCGTGGCGGCAATCGCGGCGGGGCCGCGATCTTCCAGCCCGCGCGGCAGGCGCGCACGCAGCTTTTGGGGCTTTTTGGGTTTCTGTTCGGACATGAGGCGGGTGTTACCAGCCGCCAAACATCACGACAAGCATTTGCCCCGTCATGGCCGGGCTTGTCCCGGCCATCCACGTCTCCTGTGCCGACGAGTGCAAAAGACGTGGATGCCCGGCACGAGGCCGGGCATGACGCCGAGTATGATCGAGCGCTAAATCAATTCACCAGCACCGCACCATCGCAACGGATTCCCGACACCCAGACATCCGCCTGTCCGACACCGACGCCGAGGGCCGCCAGCGTCGAGGCGATGATCTGGTCGATCGGTGCGGTCGCGCCGCCGATGATGCCGCTGACCACGCCGCCGATGCCAGGGATCGGCAGGCCGAGCGGGCCGACCTGCACAGTCAGCGACAGATCGCCGAGGAGGCTCGACGTCAGCGACGAGGTGAACGACGTGGTGTTGACGGTCTTTTTGGTTTGCGCCTGCACATCAGCGTAGCTGAAGCTCACCGGCGTTGCTGCGGTGTTCGCCATCGCCGCATGCGCCTTGCCGCTGACCGAGACGAGGCCGACGGTCGCAAGCGCTGCGGGAGGTGGATTGGGTTTTACCGAAAAGTTTTTCAACTCAGCGGCAGTGACGCCGCCGATCCACGCATCGACGATGCCCGGCGACACGCCGAGCATCGCCGACGAGGTCGCGATGTTGGGATAGCCGCAGCTCAGCGCATTGAGCGTGGCGGTGCCGGAAGCGACCTCGACATACAGCGGCAGATTGACCGAAGCCACGCTGCCCGAACCGAGCAACTGGATGCTGAGCAGGATGCGGGTCTGCGCAGTGTGAACACTGGCGCCCTTGGCGCCGACATTGATCCAGCTCGTACCCACCGGCCGCTCGCCGATCGACGCCTTCACCGAGATGCTGGCGATGCCGGGCAAGCCTGCGTTGACCGACGCCGAGACTTGATTGGAGCCGTTCGCCACCGACCCCGTCGCCGAAAGCACATCGAACACCGCCGCCATCACCGAGACTTTCGGCTTCTGCCCGACGCTCAGCCCGGAATAGGGGCCGAGCGAAATCAGCGCCGCCGGCGTGACCTTTGTCGTCACGCCGGCGAGCGCCAAAGACACCGACGTCAACGCATTGGTCGCCGCGTTGACCCCGTTGGCCGCCTTCTGCGCCACCAGCAGCGCAGAGACGACATCGGTGACCTTGAGGTTGGTGGACAACAGCGAGTCATAGGTGACCGCGGTGATGCCGGCTTTGATCGCGAGCGCGTTGAGAAAATCGAACATGTCGATCTTCGCATCCGCCAGCGCCTGATAATCGAGCACGGACAACGACAGCGAGGCGCCGAGCATGCTGCCGAGCAGGGCATTGACCACGCCGCCGTTGAGCGACGCGAGGCGCGAGCCGATGGCGAAGGTCGCCAGCGCCGTGGTGCTCGCGGTCGCACTGGCGCGAACGTCGAGCTGCTCGGCGCCGGCCAGCATCTTGCCGAAAAACAACGGCGTTTTTGTTTGCAGCGTGACGCGCACGGCGTTGGCGGAGGCAGCCGGCGATGCAACGAAACGCGCAGCCGGGGCGAGCGCGGTATTCGTGGTGTAGATGCCGGGCTCGACCGACACCAGCGCATTTGCCGGAAGGCTGTTCTTGGTGACGGCGGCGGTCGCAGCCCTGGCGGCGTTCGACAGATCGCCGGCGGCGACGATGGCGGCAATATCGGCAATGCTTTGGGTTTTGCGCTTGTCCGCGAACACGGCGCCGACATCGACGCCAAGAGCTGCACAGCTCAGGGCCAGCAACAGGCCACCCGCCGACATCAGCGCGACGTTGCCTGATGTGTTGAAGATGAAGCTGCCGATCATCGATCGCCAAAGTGTGAATGGAAGCTCCCTCCCCCTGCAAGGGGGAGGGTTTGGGTGGGGGTCGCTGTCCTACAACCAA
>JAKFUP010000060.1 GCA_021732625.1 Hyphomicrobiales bacterium | reverse complement strand
CAATCGCCTGCGCCGGACGGTAGAAGCAGCGCTTGGCACTCTCACATTGCTGTCTCCCGATCCCGCGAAGCGTACCCTCGCTGCGCAGTCTGCTTTCAAGACCCGGGATGCCGCGGCGCTTCCAGCGATCGAAGACGCGCTCAAGAAGGAAACCGTACCGGCCGTGAAGCGGGCGTTTGCCGAAGCGCGCGCTGCAACCATTCTGGTTAAGCCCGCAGCATCGGACGTCGATAAAATCGAAGCCATCGGTACGCTGCGTGCAAAAGGCGATCAAGACGCGCTTGCGCTTCTCGCCGGGCTCTCTGGATTATCGCCCGGCGTCGCCGGTGTTGCGACCAGCGCGGTCAACTCGATTCAAAGCAATCTCGCGCTATGGTCGATCGGACAAAATGCCTGGTATGGTCTTTCGCTTGGCTCAGTGCTGTTGCTCGCCGCCATTGGTCTTGCCATCACCTTCGGTGTGATGGGCGTCATCAATATGGCGCACGGCGAAATGGTGATGATCGGTGCTTATGTCACCTTCGTCGTGCAGGAAACCATCCGCACCCGCTATCCTGGGCTGTTTGACTATTCACTCATGATTGCAGTGCCGCTAGCCTTCGTCGTTGCGGGTCTAATCGGTGTCCTGATCGAGCGATGTGTCATCAAGTTTCTTTACGGCCGTGCACTTGAGACCTTGCTGGCGACATGGGGTATCTCGCTGATCCTCCAGCAGGCGGTGCGAACCATGTTCGGGCCCAACAATCGCGAAGTCGGCAATCCATCTTGGATGAGCGGCGCTTTTGAAATCGGCCAGATCGCCATCACTTACAACCGGCTCTGGATTTTCTGCTTCACCCTTGCGGTGTTTGCCATCCTGCTTGCCATGCTACGTTACACGAGCCTCGGCCTGGAAATGCGCGCGGTGACGCAGAACCGGCGCATGGCGGCGTCGATGGGCATTCCAACCGCGCGTGTCGATGCGCTGACGTTCGGCCTCGGTTCCGGTATCGCTGGTATCGCAGGCGTGGCGCTGTCGCAGATCGACAACGTCAGCCCCAATCTGGGCCAGACGTATATCATCGATAGCTTCATGGTTGTCGTGTTCGGTGGTGTCGGCAATCTGTGGGGGACGCTGGTCGGAGCGTTTACGCTCGGCATTGCCAACAAATTCCTTGAGCCAGTCGCCGGCGCGGTGCTCGGCAAGATAGCCATCCTCGTCCTCATCATTCTTTTCATCCAGAAGCGCCCGCGCGGGATGTTTGCGCTCAAGGGGCGCTCGGTGGAAGCATGATGCCGCATCTCCTCACACGGTCGCTGGACCGGAGCGCTGCGATATTTCTGATCGTCGTCGCCGCAGTGGGCGTTTTGCTGCCGCTCTCGAATTTGCTGTTGCCGGCCGACTCGATGTTTCAGGTGCCAACGTATCTGATCGCGCTGTTTGGCAAATATGTCTGCTACGCGCTTTTGGCTCTCTCGATCGATCTGATCTGGGGTTATTGCGGTATTCTTTCGCTCGGCCATGGCGCGTTCTTCGCGCTCGGCGGCTATGCCATGGGCATGTATCTGATGCGTCAGATCGGCAGCCGCAGTGTCTACGGGAACCCCATTCTGCCGGACTTCATGGTGTTCCTCAATTACAAGGCGTTGCCGTGGTACTGGTACGGCTTCGACCACTTCTGGTTTGCGGCCTTGATGGTTCTGGTGGTTCCGGGATTGCTCGCCTTCGGCTTCGGCTGGCTGGCATTCCGTTCGCGCGTAACCGGCGTTTACCTGTCAATCATCACGCAGGCGATGACCTATGCGTTGCTGCTGGCGTTCTTCCGAAACGATTTTGGTTTTGGCGGTAACAACGGCCTGACCGATTTCAAGGACATCCTCGGGTTTAATGTGCAGGCGCAAGGTACGCGCGCCGCGCTCTTCACGCTGTCGTGTCTGGCGCTGGCAGTCGGGTTTCTGATTTGCCGTGCGATTGTCACATCGAAACTCGGCAAGGTGCTGATCGCGGTCCGCGATGCGGAATCCCGGACGCGGTTTCTCGGCTATCGCGTCGAATCCTATAAGTTGTTCGTGTTCACGGTGTCTGCCTGCATGGCGGGCGTTGCGGGTGCGCTCTATGTTCCACAGGTTGGCATCATAAATCCTGGCGAGTTTGCGCCGGGCAATTCGATCGAGGCGGTTATATGGGTGGCGGTCGGCGGGCGCGGCACGTTGGTCGGCGCGGCGCTGGGCGCCGTCGTCGTCAACTATGCCAAGACCGTTTTTACCTCAGGGCCACTGGCCCCGTACTGGCTGTTCATGCTCGGAGCGTTGTTTGTTCTCGTCACGCTGCTGCTGCCGAAAGGCATTGTTGGCACGTTTCAAGCTTGGTGGGCGCCATGGCGGGCACAACGAATGGCCGCCATCCCTGTGCCGGACGACAAAGATACGGCTGCTGCTAAACCCCACATGGCGGAGTGAGCGATGGAAACCCGCACCACATCCGCGATGCTCTATCTCGACGGTGTTCATGTGTCGTTCGATGGCTTCCATGCCATCAATAATTTGTCGCTCACGATCGCTCCCGGCGAGATGCGCGCGATCATCGGTCCGAACGGCGCCGGCAAGACAACGATGATGGATATCATTACCGGCAAGACCAAGCCGGATGAAGGTGATGTGTTGTTCGACGGTAGTATCGATCTGACACGTCTCGATGAAACGAAGATCGCTGAACTTGGCATCGGTCGTAAATTCCAGAAGCCGACCGTGTTCGAAAGCCAGACGATCGAAGACAATCTGTTGCTGGCGTTGAACGTAGATCACCGTGTCCGTGGTACGCTGTTCTGGAAAGAAACAAAAAGCGAATCCGAACAGATTCAGCGGGTTCTGGAGACGATCCGGCTGCAGGATTCGCGCGATCGGCTCGCCGGTAATCTATCGCACGGTCAGAAACAGTGGCTCGAGATAGGCATGCTGCTGGCGCAAGATCCCAAGTTGTTGCTTGTCGACGAGCCGGTTGCGGGCATGACCGATGTGGAGACATATCAAACTGCCGAACTACTCAAGGAAATCAACAAGGAAAAAACCGTGGTTGTCGTCGAGCACGACATGACGTTCGTCCGCGAACTTGGTGTGCGCGTCACATGCCTGCACGAAGGATCAGTGCTGGCGGAAGGCACCCTGGATCAGGTGTCGTCGAACGAACGTGTCATTGAAGTCTATCTGGGGCGCTAGTGCATGATCCCGAAAAGTGGGAACCGGTTTTCGGTCAAGATCATGCGAAGAGAGAAATAGCAATGCTGGCAGTCAAGGATATCACGCTCTTTTACGGCGCGGCGCAGGCGTTACGCGGCGTCTCGATAGCTGCGGAGCCGGGAAAGGTGACGTGCGTACTTGGCCGCAACGGCGTGGGCAAGACCAGTTTGCTGCGGGCGATGGTCGGACAGCAGGCGATCGCGAGCGGGTCGATCGAATTTGAGGGCGTCGACATCAAGGGATTAAAGCCTTATGAGCGCGCGCGCAAAGGCATCTCCTTTGTGCCGCAAGGCCGCGAGATTTTCCCGCTGCTGACGGTCGAGGAAAATCTCAAGACTGGCTACGCGCCTTTATCGCGCGATCAGCGCAATATTCCGGACGACGTGTTCTCGCTGTTTCCGGTCCTGCAAACCATGCTTGGACGCCGTGGCGGCGATCTTTCGGGTGGCCAGCAGCAACAACTGGCCATCGGCCGCGCACTGGTGATGAGGCCAAAGCTGCTGTTGCTGGACGAGCCGACAGAGGGCATCCAGCCCTCGATCATCAAGGACATCGGCCGCGCAATCTCTTATCTGCGTAACCTTGGCAATATCGCGATTGTCCTCGTCGAGCAGTATCTCGACTTTGCCTGCGAACTCGGTGACAATTTCGCGGTCATGGATCGCGGCGCAGTGAAGTTCAGCTGTGATCGCAGCAATCTGGACCCCAGCGAGATCAGCCGCGCCATGGCGCTATAGCATGGCGCTGTCGGGTAGCCGCGCTGACCGCAGGGACGATGGGGTGAGACCAGGCCGATGCGGGGGCAATTGACGGCAAGTCAATCTGAGGTGTTTGCGGCAAATCGTGCCGCTGGTGGTGTCGCGTTCGATATCCAGTCGATCGATGGCAAATCCCGGCTGCGAAATCTGCATGAGCATGGTTCGCTGCGCGTTCGCTTCCCTTCGCCCGAGGGTGAAGGGCTTTCGGCGATGCTGGTCAATACCGCAGGCGGAGTTGCTGGAGGCGACAGATTCGATATCGATGTGACCGCCGGTGCGAATTCCAGGATCACTTTGACCACAGCATCCGCAGAGAAAATCTATCGCTCGCACGGGCCAGATGCGGCCATCAACGTAAAGCTGCGGGTGGGTGATGGCGCGTGTCTGGCGTGGGTGCCGCAGGAAACCATTCTGTTCAATCATGCACGGGTATCCCGGACAATCGATATTGAGCTCGACGATCACGCGACGTTGCTTCTGAGCGAGATCGTCGTGTTCGGGCGTGCGGCGATGCAGGAGACTATGAGCGAAGGCAGTTACACGGATCGCTGGCGCATGCACCGGGGCGGAAAATTGATATTCGCCGAGACTGTCAGGCTTCGCGAAGACATTGCTCCGAAACTCCGAAAATCTGCAATTGCAAAGGGGGGCGTGGCGGTGGGCACTGCGCTGATCGCTCCCGGCAATGAAGCTGTCGTTGAACGAATCCGTACACTTCAGGATTCCTTCTCCGGCGAAGTGGGTATCTCCTGCTGGAACGGATTTGCAATGGCGCGCTTCTGTGCGCAAGATGCCGCTGCGGTTCGCGCCGATATGATGGCGGTCCTTATGCAGGCTGGCATCGCACCATTGCCCCGCATCTGGCTGCAATAGAATCACACGCGGTTAAGAAAAGATCATACGCAAGAGAACGCTCATACATGAATCTGTCTCCCCGCGAAAAAGACAAGTTGCTCGTCTCGATGGCTGCGATGGTGGCGCGCCGCAGGCTGGAGCGCGGCGTCAAGCTCAACCATCCGGAAGCGATTGCACTGATCTCCGATTTCATCATCGAAGGCGCACGCGATGGCCGCACCGTCGCCGAACTGATGCAGGCGGGGGCGAAGGTCATCACCCGCGCGCAGGTGATGGACGGGATCGCCGAGATGATCCACGACATACAGGTCGAAGCTACTTTCCCGGACGGCACCAAGCTTGTCACGGTGCATGAGCCGATCCGCTAAGGAGCAGCAGAGATGATTCCCGGTGAACTGTTCGTCAAGGATGTCGAGATCGAGTTGAATGCCGGCCGTAAGACGATGACGATCACGGTCGCCAACACCGGAGACCGACCCATTCAGGTCGGCTCGCACTATCATTTTTTTGAGACCAATCCGGCACTAAAGTTCGATCGTAAGAAAGCCCGAGGTATGCGGCTCGATATCGCCGCCGGCACGGCGGTGCGCTTTGAGCCAGGCCAGACGCGCGACGTGCAACTCGTCGCGCTTGCTGGGAAGCGGGTGGTATACGGCTTCCGCGGTGATGTGATGGGCAAGCTCTAGCAGCTAAAGCAAGGCGAAATCGATCATGTCGACGAAGATCAAACGCTCCGTCTATGCCGATATGTTTGGCCCAACTGTTGGCGATCGCGTACGGCTCGCCGACACCGATCTCATCATCGAGGTCGAGAAGGATCTCACCGTCTACGGCGAGGAAGTGAAATTCGGCGGCGGCAAGGTGATCCGCGACGGCATGGGCCAGTCGCAAGTCACCAATAAGCAGGGCGCGGTCGACACCGTCATTACGAATGCGTTGATCGTCGATCACTGGGGGATCATCAAAGCCGACGTTGCGATCAAGAACGGCAATATTGCAGCCATCGGCAAGGCCGGTAACCCGGACATTCAGCCCGGCGTTACCATCGTGATCGGACCCGGTACCGATATCATCGCGGGCGAGGGCAAGATCCTTACTGCCGGTGGATTCGACAGCCATATCCATTTCATCTGCCCGCAACAGATCGAACATGCGTTGATGTCCGGCGTCACTACCATGCTCGGCGGTGGCACGGGGCCATCGCATGGCACGTTCGCGACCACGTGTACGCCAGGACCGTGGCATATCGCGCGGATGATCCAATCTTTCGATGCCTTCCCGGTCAATCTCGGAATCTCAGGCAAGGGTAACGCGTCGCGGCCCGCTGCGCTGGTCGAGATGATCAAGGCCGGTGCGTGTGCACTCAAGTTGCACGAAGATTGGGGTACAACACCCGCCGCGATCGACAACTGCCTATCCGTTGCCGACGATCACGATATTCAGGTGATGATCCACACCGACACGCTGAACGAATCTGGTTTCGTCGAAGACACGATCAAAGCGTTCAAGGGCCGTACCATTCACGCCTTCCACACCGAAGGCGCGGGGGGCGGCCACGCGCCGGACATCATCAAGGTTGCAGGCTTGAAGAACGTTTTGCCGTCATCGACCAATCCGACACGGCCGTTTACGCGCAACACCATCGACGAACACCTCGACATGTTGATGGTGTGCCACCATCTCGATCCGTCAATCGCTGAAGATCTTGCCTTTGCCGAGAGCCGTATCCGCAAAGAGACTATCGCGGCTGAGGATATTTTGCACGACCTCGGTGCGCTGTCGATGTTGTCGTCAGATTCGCAAGCGATGGGCCGCCTTGGTGAGGTGATCATCCGCACGTGGCAGACAGCCGACAAGATGAAAAAGCAGCGTGGCCGGATGAAGGAAGAGAAGGGTGACAACGACAATTTTCGCGTCAAACGCTACATCGCAAAATACACCATCAATCCCGCGATTGCGCATGGCGTGTCGAAGCTGATCGGGTCGATCGAGAAGGGCAAGATGGCGGACCTTGTACTGTGGTCGCCAGCCTTCTTCGGCGTCAAACCGGATTGCATCATCAAGGGTGGTATGATCGTGGCTGCGCCGATGGGCGATCCAAATGCTTCGATTCCGACGCCGCAGCCGGTCCACTACCAGCCGATGTTCGGAGCGTTCGGTGGCGCACTGACGGCTTCGTCAGTGGTGTTCACGTCTGGGGCTGCTATTGCGTCTGGCCTCGGTCGCAAGCTTGGCATTCAGAAGAAGCTGTATGCGGTGAAGAACACCCGCGACGGCATCTCGAAGAAAAGCATGATTCACAATGGCGCAACGCCGAGGCTCGAAGTCGATCCGGAAACTTATGAAGTGCGCGCCGATGGCGAGTTGCTGACCTGTGCGCCGGCTGAGGTGCTACCCATGGCGCAGCGCTATTTCATGTACTAATCTCCCGCCCGGTTGAGTAAAGCCAAGAATAATAAGCCGGGAGGATTTGTCGTGATTTACGTGGTTGCAACCCTGACTGTGAAACCCGAAACGCGTGCCGAACTGATTGCAGGCGCGACAAAGTGCATCGCTGAAACCCGCAAGGAAGCTGGCTGCATTACTTACGACATGCACGAGAGTGTCACCGACCCGGCGAAATTCGTGTTTGTCGAGCAATGGCAAAGTGCTGAAGCGCTTGTTCCGCACGGCGCGAGCGATCATATGCGGGCATGGCGCAAGATCGTGAAAGAATGCATGAGCGCACCTGCGAAAATCGAAGTTATTACGCCTGCCAAAGTTGATGTCAGATAGAATCCAACCGCTGAAAGAATCGTGTGATCCGCGCGACTAAAGTAATTAGGCAGCATCTATGGAAGCAGGCCGCCGCGGATTCCATCGTGCTCGATTTTGACGATCGTTATCGGCGGCGGATGGCAATGATGGGAACACGCGGGCTGGCGTTCATGCTCGATCTCGCGGAAGCGGTTGTGTTGCGGGGGGGCGATGCGCTGGTTCTCGATGGTGGCGGTCTGGTTGAGGTGATTGCTGCGCCAGAGTTGCTGATCGAGATACGCTGCAACGACGCATTACATTTGGTTCGCGTTGCGTGGCACCTCGGCAATAGGCATCTGCCGACGCAAATCATGCCGAAGGCGCTACGCACTCGCCGCGATCATGTGATCGAGGAAATGGTTCGCGGGCTTGGTGCGCGCGTGATTGAGATCGAAGCGCCGTTCGATCCTGAGGGTGGCGCCTATCATACCAGCGGACACGTGCCCGCGCCGAATCACATCGGCCATAGCCATCATCATGGCCGCGGCCATGATCATTCTCATGATCACGATTCCCATGATCATTCTCACAGTCACTCCCATGCTCATGACCACGGGAAATAGCAGCCTGCGCGGATCCGGTGAAGCGCCTGTCTCTACTAAGGATGCAGAGATCAGCCCGGCTGCGCTTTATCGACTGATGACATGGTTGTCTCCGTCGTTTCCGGTCGGCTCGTTCGCCTATTCCAGCGGCATCGAATGGGCGGTCGAGACGGGCGATATTGTCGATGCGTCAAGTTTGCGAAATTGGCTCGATGCGATGCTGAGCGGCGGCTCAGGTTTTTGCGACAGCATTTTTCTGGTTCACGCGCATCGTTCAGTCGCTACCCAGGATTATGCGGCATTAGCCGTCGTCGCCGAAATGGCGGCTGCATACGTCACCTCTCGCGAGCGGCATCTCGAGACCACAGCGCAGGGCCGCGCGTTTCTCGACACGGCCCGCGCTGCCTGGTCGTATCCGGCTCTCGACGAAGCGCTCGCAAATCTCAATGGTCCGGTTGCCTATCCCGTCGCAGTAGGGATCGTCAGCGCGGCTCACGAGCTGCCCGTGGCGCCGACGCTGCACGCTTTTCTCCATGCAGTCGTGTCAAACTGGATATCGGCCGGTTTACGCCTCGTGCCGCTTGGCCAGACCGATGGCCAGCATGTTCTCGCGGCGCTGGAGGCGACTGCTGCGCTGACGGCCGAACGTGCGCTTGGTGCGACCCTCGACGATCTGGGCGGGGCCACGTTCCGCGCCGATCTTGCCAGCATGCGTCATGAAACCCAGTACACCCGGCTGTTCCGTTCATGACTTTTGACCTGTCCATCTCATTATCGGAGCGATCGACATCATGACCGGCTTTAACGGCCCTCTTCGCGTTGGCATTGGCGGACCAGTCGGCTCCGGTAAAACGGCGCTGATGGATCTCTTGTGCAAGAGCTTGCGCGACCGTTACGACATCGCCGCGATCACCAACGATATCTACACCCGGTGGGATGCAGAGTTTCTCGTCCGTTCCGGGTCGTTGACGCCTGATCGCATCGTGGGCGTGGAAACGGGCGGCTGCCCGCATACGGCAATTCGGGAAGATGCTTCGATGAATCTCGCAGCGGTCGCGGATATGCGAGCGAAGTTCCCGAATCTCGATCTGATTCTGATTGAGTCCGGAGGCGATAATCTGGCGGCGACCTTTTCTCCGGAACTCGCCGATATGACGATCTATGTGATCGACGTTGCAGCCGGCGATAAAATCCCGTCAAAGGGCGGCCCCGGCATCACGCGTTCCGATCTTCTGGTGATCAACAAGATCGATCTTGCTCCTCATGTCGGTGCTTCTCTGGAGAAGATGGATGTCGATGCCAAGCGGATGCGCGGCGAACGGCCGTTCGTGATGACCAATCTGAAGAAAAGCCAAGGCCTCGACCGGATTATCGGTTTCATCGAAAGCAAAGGCGGTCTGAAAGCTGCGGCTGGTCCGCGACACTAGCTCGATCGAGATATTCAGTGATCAACTGCACGCGCTGAGATTTTGCCCGGCAACTTTCGGAACGGAGGCCGACCCAGCCGGTTACCATTCAATACGGGTGTGGTGAGTATGATGCGCGACTACGGCAAAATGTTTCTGGGGCTTATTCTGACCGGCATTGTCCTGATCGTGGTCGGGTTGTTTCTTGCGCGAGCGCAGCAGTCCCGCACCGGCCATGCTGGCGAATTACGACCGATCGTCAGTGACGCTAACAGCATAAGGCATTATAAAAGCTAATGAATTTTTAACTACTAAAAATTTGGCAAATTTTTGGAACCAGTTGTATCCCCACGAATTATTGTCCTCATCGCTCCGTGGCGAAAGCTTGGGTTTGCAATCTGGAATCGTCACTTGCCCTTATCCTTCCTTCTTTGTTCGACCTTTTTAAGCGATGGCTTTGGCATTGATCCGGCGCCGATAGCGGTGCGTTTCTCGACCAAATCTGATTTCGGGTAGCTGTGTGTTTCGACTGGGGATCATGATTGCGCTGGTGGCGCTGATAGGAGCGCTGGCCTCAAGCCTGGCGGCGCTGCGCGTTTACGATCAGGAACTGTCGCTAGATCAGCTGGTGTTGGCGCGATCGATCGATACGCACGCCAACGCGGTTCAGGACCGGCTGGGCGAGCGCGAATTGCTGATGAGGGTTGCGGTCGGGTTGTTCCGGTCTCCGTCGTTCTATCAATCCGATACTTTACGGCCGCTCAGGCCGGCGATCGTTGCTTCAAAGGCAGATTTCGCTGTCGTCAGCTGGATATCGCGTATCGAGCCCAAGGACCTTGCCGCCGCAGAAGCTGAACTCAAGCGCGCCGGTTACCCTCAGACAAGCATCCGCAATTACGACGATAGTCCGCTCGACCTGAAATCTGTCACAGATCCGCAATGGGTTGTGATGGATGTGGAGCCCAAGGCGGATAAGTCGGCAGTTTTCCCGGGGCGTTCACTCCAGAAGAGTCCTTTGATCGGGCATGTCCTCGAGCGAGCTATCAAGGAAGATAAGCCGATAAGCTCCGATCCATTGCAACTTTTCGGCGACGGACCGATGGGAGTTGTACTGGCGGCCGCGGTTTCGCGAGACGCAACAAGCGATATTCTGGGCTTTATCACGATCTCTTATCGTATTGCGCCGCTGATGTTGCCGAATGACGATGTTTCTCCTTTCTCCGTCGCGCTGATTGATCCGCGAGACGAATCCCAGGAACTGCGTTCAGACGCTGAAGGGAGTGTCACAGTTGGGCCAGTGCGCCGGCCTGATGGCACGCAAGGTTGGGCTCGGACCGTCATTTTCGGCGATCGGGATTGGACTCTTATCTATTATCCAAAAATTGAACCGAGTGTCCGCGCGCGAAATATTGCAGGCGTGGTCGGTTTGATTGGAATTGCTCTGACCAGCATCACCTGCGGTCTGTTTGGCTATGTCGCTTACAGCAATCTTCGACTAACCCGCGAAATCGAGACGCGAATTGATTTTGAACGGCGATTGACGGCGGTCATCGACGAACTCAACCATCGCGTGAAGAATATTTTAGCCGTGATCCAGTCCATCGTCACGCGAACTGTGCGGCCGGGGGCTGATCTGAATATCGCACGCGAGCTTCTTATAGGGCGTATCCATGCGATGTCGCATGTGGTCACGCTTCTGAGCGACAGCCAGTGGCAAGGCGTCAAGCTCAAGGGTTTGTTCGAAGCTCGCGCCATTCCTAATGCCGATCGCATATCGCTCGATGGGCCGGATCTTGTCGTGAGCGCACGTGCGGCGCAGAGTCTTTCGCTGCTTTTTTTTGAACTTGCGTCTCATTCTGATGAGGGGCTGTCACTGGTTGGCAAACACCCAAATGTTGTTGCGCGGTGGTCGATCGATGGGGATGGGCCGGAGCCGATGCTTCACTTCCGCTGGGAAGAGTTCAACACCAGCGAAGCCACCCGCCGGCCGGACAGTGATTTTGGACGCACTTTGCTGGATCGTGTTGCGCCAGAAGCGCTTGGAGGTACGTCGAAAAGTTATTTCACAGACGTGAGCTATATCTATGAGCTTGTCGCTCCAATGAAGACAGTGGTCGACGCTCTTGAATTGGCGCGTACCGGACGCTTGCTGGTTCCGGCAAAGCGCACCTGATCGGAACTAAAATTCCAGTCGTGCATTTGAAGTCCCATTACATTCCCGATGTGTAGAGGGTTATATGGGCCGCTACCTGCTACTCTGGTTTCTCGGAGTCCCGATTCCAATTCTGGTTTTGATCTGGGCCTTGGCGGATTGAATTGACGCCACGCACCAAGTCGGCAATTGCGATCAATAGAAATGGAAAGAGCGGCCAGCATCTGACCGCTCTTTCTCGTTCCCAATTTCAGTCGTTTGATATTTAGATTATTGTTACCCTCGGTAAATCTATCGTCCTCCACCAATAACCGCGCGCACCGTATCGTCAGGCCCGAAGTCTTCCGCGTTATCGACGGACAGCATGGTGCTCAACTTCGAGCGGGCACGATTGACGCGGCTTTTGATCGTTCCGACGGCGCATCCGCAGATCGCGGCAGCATCTTCATACGAAAATCCGGACGCACCCACGAGGATGAGGGCTTCACGTTGATCCTGAGGTAGCTTCTCGAGAGCCGCGCGGAATTCTTCGAATTCAAGGTGCGCGGTCTGGTTCGGCTGAGACTTCAATGTCTCGGCATAGCTGCCGTCTGCATCCTCAACCTCACGTCGCCTCTTGCGGTAATCGGATCGAAATAGATTGCGCAAAATCGTAAACAGCCACGCCGGCAGATTGGAGCCGGGTTGGAACGAGTCGATATTGGCAAGTGCCCGAAGTAGCGTTTCCTGAACCAGATCGTCCGCGCGATCACTGTTGCCACTCAGAGACATCGCGAAGGCGCGAAGACTCGGTACGGTTGCGAGAATGTCGTCCCGCAGGGAATTTGTGAGAGGCATCAGTCCCTCCCATCGTTTTTGACCGGTGTCCCCGCACCACCATCCGGGGTGTCGAGCTTCCGGATCAGATCCGCAAAACGGTCCGGAACGCCCTGGCGGACCACGTCGTCGTACATCGCCCGGAGCTGATGCCCGATCCTTGACTGGATTTCAGAATTCAATCCGCCCGGCTTACTTGCCCCGCCCGACTTGGCGATTTGTGGTTTATTGTCTTTCATATTCCATTCCGACTTTCTCGAGACTTGAGACTAACATATTGTAAAGACAATATTTTTCCTTTTTTATCTTCGATAGGGTGGTCTGAAATCCAGTTAAGATGGCGGTCCAATCCAACTTCTAATGCCGGTCCACCTGATAAGTTCCAATATGAGTTCCGATACGATGGAACTTTTGTCCCCTAGGGGCGTCATCATGACAATAATAGGGGACGCGCAGAAACCATGGGGCAAAGCCCGGTGGGCTGCGGTCCAAATGCATGGAGTGGGGATGTCTCGATCACAGGTTGTTGCCGAACACTTGCCGCTGTTGCGGCGCTATGCCCGTGCTTTGACAGGAAATCAGGCGTCTGGAGACGCCTATGTCGCAGCGATGCTGGAAGCTCTGCTGGAAGATCCGGCGCTGCTGGACGAGCAGCATGGGCCGCGTGCAGGGCTGTTCAAGATATTCGCCCGGATATGGAATTCGGTCTCGGTCAACGAAAGTGCCGACGCACCCTTTGAACAGGTTGCGTCGGAGCGAAGATTGTCCAATGTCACGCCGCTGCCGCGCCAGGTTTTTCTTCTGCTCTCGCTGGAAGGCTTCGCTGAGGAAGAGGTAGGCTTCATTCTTGGCAAGAGCGCCGCCGAGGTGCGTCAATTCGCCGATATGGCCGGCAGAGAGATGGCAGCCGAGATTGCAACCGATGTGCTCATCATCGAAGACGAAACGTTTATCGCGATGGATCTGGAAAGCCTGGTCAAGAATCTCGGTCATAACGTCATTGGCGTGGCACGCACCCATTCGGATGCGGTCGCCATGGCGGGCAAGAAAAAGCCCGGCTTGATTCTGGCCGATATCCAGCTTGCCGACGGCAGTTCGGGTCTCGATGCGGTCAACGAGCTGCTCAAGACGTTCGAAGTTCCAGTTGTTTTCATCACTGCTTATCCGGAGCGCTTTCTGACAGGCGAGCGTCCGGAACCGGCCTTCCTGATCTCGAAACCTTTCCAGCCAGCGATGGTGTCTGCGGTTGCCAGCCAGGCATTGTTCTTTCAGCGCAACTCGCGATCGAGAACACCAAACGCAGCTGCATAACTATGGGATTTGGCTACAATGGGAGATCGAAAACCGGGCAGTTCGCCCGGTTTTTCTTTGCGAGCCGCCCGAGCAGTTGAACTGTGAGAGCGCTTCTTCGTCAAACCGGAATGAAGTTCAACTGATGCAAAGAAAATGGGGCGCGACCGGCATCACCACGGTCACGCCCCACATAGCCGGTCAATTGGGGCAGGGGGAATAACCGGCTGCACAGGCAACAGGGTTCGAGCGAATTTGTTCCTTAGCGTCGGCATATTTTGGCGGGTTTGCCGGTAGCTGTTTCGTGGAACATTGCGTTCCGCTCGCCGTTGATTGTGTAGAAACAACCGCGAACAAATTGAGGCCGATCATGGCTCGATGGATTTCAGGAATTCTAGGAGTTGCCACCGCCACGCTGGTGCTCAGCGCGGCTCATCTCCAAGTTGCTTCGGGAAATGACCTCGACACGTTTGGAGCGCGGTATGGAGACGCCGCTTTATTTGCACCAGGATCGGCACCGCAGATCAATCGCGAAAGCAAACAGAATCGCGACGTGGTCGTGGTGCCGACGAAAGAAGTTCTGCGGACCGTATCGATTCATGTCGATCAACTCGCTCACACCTCTGTGTTGATCCGCGTGCCCGCCGACCGCTTGGGAGAAAGCGTCAGTCCGTCGTCTCAAAGACCTGCCAAACTCGACTCCAAGACGTCTCCGCGCAGGATTGTTGCGTGTGAACCTGTGGTGAGCGCTCTCACGGAAGTTGCCAAACTGCTTGATTCGAGTCGCTGCATTACCTGACCGCTGGACAGCTTAATCTTCTGCCTCGTCGCTGGCAGATTGGCGCGATGCCATCAAACCAAGAGCAACCCCGCCGATTGCCAGAATCGGGATCAGGCGCTTGACTCCGATCGTCCTGATAACCTGTAGCCCTGTTGCAAGTATGACAGGATCGGATAGGGCTGCTTGCAGCATGGATTTGGTTTGTTCGACCGGACGGCGCTTCACCTGCTTTTGGCGATAAATATAAATGCCGGCAACAAGCAGCGTCAGTACCAGATAAATGGAAGCTCCAGTCAGGCAGGCATAAAGCGAGCCGTACTTATTCAGTACGAATACGAATGCTGCCGCAGTCAGGAATGCGGTCGAAACAAAAAGCGATATTGCCGCAGCTGCTGCTAGCGACGTCATGCGGAGCGCCAGACCCGTGCTGTCTCTCAAATCATCTACCAGCCGCTGTAACATTTTCCGTCTTCCTGAGATGACACCTGGACTGAAACGGCGACGCAAGCGTCGCCGTCATTGCTTATTTTCGCGACCAGCAAGCCTCTCAGCGTCGCCAAGTCACACCGATCAGGAAGCCAAGGCCAACGGCCAAGCCGATTGCAGCGATGGGCCGTTGATGGATGGCGTCTTCCAGCGTTTCCTCGAGCGTCGAGGCCGCATCCTGAGCAGCTTCAAATGCAGCATTTCCCTGCTTGCTGACGTCGGTCATCAGAGAATCGGCGGTGGAGCGAGCCTGCTTGTAGCCCCGGCGCGCTTCCTTGCGCGCGGTGCCAGCCAATGAGTTCAGAGCTTCGGAAATCTGATCGGCCAACGCCGAGATATCGTTTTTCACAGCCTCCACGTCCTTCTCAAGTCGATCATATGTTGATTTGTCGGCCATCGCTTTCATCTCACCTTCGCCCTCGATACTTGACATCGCTGGCCTCTGCTGGGGGTTACGAACAGTTCCAACGTTCACGGGACGGCGAAGTTCCATCGCGTAACCCGTTCAATCTTCGGGTAATTGTCCGTTCTCGGCCGACATCAGATGTTCTTTGAGAATCAATCCGACAATGAGGATTGGCGAAGACAAAAACGCACCCATTGGGCCCCATAGCCAGGTCCAGAACGCGATGGCCAGGAAAATGGCAAGCGCGTTCAGCGCAAGACGTCGTCCGATAATCGCTGGCGTGACAAAGTGCCCCTCAATAAACGTCATGCCGGCGAATAGCAGGCACGGGATCAAAGCGGCACTGAGCGAAGAGTAAGTGACGAGCGCGACCAGAGAGATCACGGCAAACATTGCAATCGGACCGATGATCGGAATGTAGTTGAGCGTCGCTGCCAGGGCGCCGAGGCCCGCGGGGTTCGGCATGCCTGTGAGTACGCAGATCAATCCGGTAGCGATGCCGACGCCCATGTTGATGCCGGTGACTGTGAGCAGGTAGGCGCCCAGCTTTTGCTCGATGGCATTGACGATCCGGAGCGTTCTCAGTCGCCCCTCACGATCCGGATACATCAGCACCAATGCGCGACGCATATCGGGCCAGCTCGCGATAAAAAGAACCAATGTCGCAAAGAACAACAGGATTTCGGCGAGCGTTGGCGAGATAAACTCCAGCGTCGGCTGCATCCATTCGATCTTGGGTAGCTGTAGCGAAGGCGCTATCGATGAAGTTTCGCCGCCAAACATCCCCTGCAACTGGTGCCAAAGCGCCAACGGCTTGTCGAACACGTGCGCCTTCTCCCTCAGCGCTGCGCTGAGTTCGGGCAGGCGCTGGCTCCAGTCCATCACCGGGGCAGATATCAGGCCAATGACGAACGCCAACGCGGCGCAAACGCCCGCAACGATCAAGACAGCTGAGACCGAACGAGGGATGGGATACTTCGATTTTGCGAGAAAATGTGCTGCGGGCGACAACATGGTGCCGATGACAAAGCCTGTTACAATTGGCAGAAAAAATACGCGACCTACGTAAAGCACCGCGATTGCAGCGATAACGGCGATACCTATCAGTGAGAAATAGGCAAGATCCTGAAGTGTAATTGGAAGTGTAATTGAAGGTGGAGTTTTTGCTTCGGCTCTTACTTGCTCCATCGCCGAGGTTTCGGCGCGCCGCGTCGATTGAACCACAGCTGGGTGCTTGCCTTTCGAAAACGCTATTTGCGAGGACTTACTCACAGCTTGGAATGTTCTCGAGCGACATGGCAGTGCTCCTCCACACGAATTGCAGCTACCTGAGCGGACATCGTCCGCGTCCGCAAACATCTCACGTCAAACAGTCTTCAATAGGAAAAGTTCCATCGTGCAAACGTGATTATCCATAGCCTTGACACATACCAATTCAAAATCGCGGGGAGGAACCGATTGCATGCATCCGCGTTTATTCTGCGATCCGGCGTCGGCTGGATGCACAAACGCAGGGGCAGGTTATGGAAAACTCGCGATCGGCAATTGGAGTTCGCAATGCATTGTTTGCGGTTTCGTCAATCGCACTGGCTCTTCCCGGAGTGATCTGGAGCCAGTCGGCCTCTGCCCAAGCACTTGGTTACGCATCGCCGCAAACGACCAGCTGGAGCGCCGAACGGCTCGATCAGCCGAACATTGCCGCGACCGATGAGGCAGTGGTGCCGGAGCGATTGCGGAAAACAACGGTGGATTTCGCGACGCGCGAAGCAGCCGGAACGATCGTGATCGATACCGGAAATACAGCGCTTTATTACATCCTCGGCAGCGGCAAGGCGATTCGTTACGGCGTTGGCGTCGGTCGCGAGGGCTTCACCTGGAATGGCACTCAGACTGTCACGCGCAAGGCGGAGTGGCCGGACTGGCATCCGCCGCAGGATATGATCGCGCGCCAGCCTTATCTACCGCGATTCATGGCCGGTGGACCGGGCAACCCGCTTGGTGCGCGTGCGATGTATCTCGGCTCCAGCGTCTATCGCATCCATGGCACCAACGATCCGTCGACCATCGGCAAGTTCGTGTCCAGCGGATGCATCCGTCTGACCAATGAGGATGTATCTGACCTGTTCGGCCGTGTGACTGTCGGGACAAAGGTCGTCGTTCTGCCGAAGAGCGCGCCGCTGAAATTCGATACGACAGCCGAAGCGCGTCGTCCGATTCTGTCGGCATCACTACCTGCTCGACAAGGCTCATCGATGTCTACGCTCTATTGAGACGGAGCGTACGATGCGCGTTCTAATATCGAGAGTTATGGTCCTCGCTATCACGATAGCCGCTGTTCATCTCGGCCCTGGCGTGTCCAGCGCATATGCTCAGGATTTCTTTTCGCTGTTCGGCAATGTTTTTGGAGGAAAGTCGTCTCGTTCGGCGCCAGTCCTCTCGTTTGCACCCGATCAGCCTGTTGAGGATGGACGAATGCGTCGGCAGGCCGTCAGATCCGTAAGTGGTTCATACTGCGTGCGCACCTGCGACGGGCGTTACTTTCCTATTCCGGCAGCCGGTGGCCAAAGCAAGGCCGAGACGTGCAAGAGTTTTTGTCCGGCAGCGGAAACCAGGGTTTATAGTGGCGGTTCAATCGACCATGCCATTGCGGACAATGGAAAAAGCTACAGCGAATCGCCGAACGCATTCCGTTTCCGCGACGAACTGGTCAGCAATTGCTCATGTAACGGCAAGGACCCGGTCGGTCTCGCACAGATCAAGATCGAGGACGATCGCACCGTGCGCCGTGGCGATCTCGTTGCGGGAGCGAACGGACTGATGGTCATCGGACGAAGCGCGGGAGGACGAAGAGCTGCCTTGCAGTTCTCGCCCGCTTCACCTGACTTACAGGCGCGATATAGCCGTTATCCAGTATTAGCGGCCGAATAGTCCTATTTCCGCTTTATCGTTATTCAGGTTCCAAGCATGGAACCTGAGCCTGACTCTCTCGTTATATCCGCATCTTGGCGATTTGGATTTTTGCGATGAGCGCAATAGCAGATCGCCGATAGCGGGGGTTTCCCATGTCACTTCTCATCGGCATTCTGATTACGTTTCTGGTCGTTATCCTGGTTCTGTACCTCATCAACATGTTGCCGCTCGATGGCCGTGCAAAGCAGATCGCGCGCGTCGTGGTGATTATCATCGGCATTATCTCGCTGCTGAAGTATCTGGCAGTGTTCTAACGCTCACTTAGCGAAATCGACGCTGAACGACTCCAGGACATTCTATAACCAGTATTGATCGCTAAGGTTATGGTCTGTCTTGGAGTCGCTCCGGGGTTAACCACGGTGCAGCGATTTACTCGATCGTCCGGCTCGGTTGTCATACAGAGAGCCAACAAAGTGCTTTAGTTTCAGAGCAATCCGAGCCATCTATTAAAGCCCTCGAACGAGGTTAGCCGTGCGTTGTCGTGCTTTGCCGTTATTGTATGTTCTCGTTCTCGGGTCTCTTGGATTGCTGACGAGCAAAGCAGCGCAATCCCAGGAATTCAATATTTTCGGACCTTCGGCATTTGCTCCATTTTCGCAGCCCTCCGACCGCCCGAGTACTCACATCACCGTACGGCCATCGCTACGTCATAACGTCTGTCGTGGCGCTGGCGGTCAGGATTTTTGCGTCAGATCGTGCGATGGCCGCTATTTTCCAGTTTCGGCCTCTGGCAACGTCAACAGCAAGGACTTCTGCAAAAACTTTTGCCCGGCTGCGGAAACCAAAATCTATTCAGGAAGCACAATCGACGATGCGAAGACATCTGAGGGCAAACTTTACAGCAAGATTGCGAATGCCTTCAGGTTTCGAAAAGAGTTCGTGTCCGAATGCCGTTGTCATGCCGCAGGCGCTTTCGGATTGGCGCATGTCCGCATTGAGGACGACAAGACGATCCGCGTCGGTGACATCGTCGCCAACGCCAATGGGCTCATGGTGGCGTCTCGTGAAGGCCGCTCCGGCGTCATCTTCACGCGAATTCGCGCGGCTCGGTTAAAGGCCGGGAAATTGCCCAAGGTAGCAGCGCGGCAACTGCGGAACTAGAAGTCGACATTCATCGGCCAATAAAAAGGCCCGGCAATTGCCGGGGCTTTTCTGTTTTCAATCAACGTAGTCTTATCCCGCTGCTTTGGCTTCCTTGCGGCGTTCGGTCAGGATGAACTCGGTATAGCCGTTCGGCTGCTCTTTGCCCTTGAACACGAGATCGCAAGCTGCCTTGAACGCGATGCCGTCAAATCCAGGTGCCATCGGCTTGTACTCTGGATCGCCGGCGTTCTGGCGATCGACCACAACAGCCATGCGCTTCATGGCTTCCATCACCTGATCGTTGGTGACTATGCCGTGATGAAGCCAGTTGGCCAGATGCTGGCTGGAGATGCGCAGCGTGGCGCGGTCTTCCATCAGGCCGACATCGTGAATGTCCGGCACTTTTGAGCAGCCAACGCCCTGATCGATCCAGCGTACGACGTAACCGAGAATGCCCTGGCAGTTGTTGTCGATTTCTTGCCGCACATCGTCCGGCGCCCAGTTCGACTGCGAGACCGGAATAGTCAGAATGTCCGAGAGTTTGGCGCGGGGCACTTTCCCCTTCAGTTCGTTCTGCTTCGCCAGGACATTGACCTGATGATAATGGATCGCGTGCAGTGTTGCCGCGGTCGGTGAAGGCACCCAAGCAGTCGTTGCGCCCGCCTGCGGATGCGCGATCTTCTGAGCCATCATGTCGGCCATCTTGTCCGGCGCGGCCCACATGCCCTTGCCGATCTGCGCGTGTCCGGGCAGACCGTCGATCAGGCCGTTGTCGACGTTCCAGTCCTCGTAGGCCTTGATCCATGCGCTGCCCCGCATTTCGTTTTTGCGGATCATCGGCCCGGCTTCCATCGACGTATGGATTTCGTCGCCGGTGCGATCGAGGAAGCCGGTGTTGATGAACACGATACGGTCGTGAGCCTTGTCGATGCAGGCCTTAAGGTTCACCGTTGTCCGGCGCTCCTCGTCCATGATGCCGATCTTCATGGCATTCTTCGGCAGCGACAGCATTTTCTCGACAGCAGCGAACAGGTCACAGGCGAGCTGCACTTCGTCCGGGCCGTGCATCTTCGGTTTGACGATGTAGACCGAGCCCTTGCGGCTGTTACGGATACTCGACTTGCTCTTGAGATCATGGATAGCGAGCAGACCGGCAACGGCGGCGTCGAGATATGTCTCGGGAATCTCCTGACCATGCGCGTCGAGCACAGCGTCGGTGTACATGTGGTGGCCGACATTGCGCATCAGCAGCAAGCTGCGTCCGTGCAGCTTGATCTCGCCGCCATTCGGAGACTTGTAGATGCGATCGCTGTTCAACTTGCGCTGAAGCGTCTTGCCGCCCTTATCAAAGTCGGCGGCTAGAGTGCCGTTCATCAAGCCGAGCGTGTTGCGATAAATCAGCACCTTGTCCTCGGCATCCACTGCCGCGACGCTGTCTTCCATATCGAGAATGGTGCTGATCGCGGCCTCAAGGATGACATCGCCGACGCCTGCGGGATCGTCCTGTCCAATCTGATGTCTACGGTCGATCTTGATCTCCAGATGCAAACCGTTGTTGACGAGCAGGATCGCCGATGGAGAAGCCGGATCGCCGAGGTAACCGGCGAATTGCTTTTCGTCCTTGAGCGCGGTGGCGTTGCCGCTCTTGAGCTTGACCGCGAGTTTGCCGCTCTCGACGCTGTAGGCGACCACATCGCTGTAGTTGCCCGTCGCCAGCGGCGCGGCCTGGTCGAGAATGGCTTTGGCTTTTGCCACGACTTTGGCGCCGCGTGCCGGGTTGTACCCCTTACCGGTTTCGCTTGGGTCTTGCGGGATTGCGTCGGTGCCGTAGAGCGCATCGTAAAGGCTGCCCCAACGCGCATTCGCCGCGTTGAGCGCGTAACGGGCGTTAGTCAACGGCACAACAAGCTGCGGACCGCAGATCTGGCCGATTTCTTCGTCCACGTTCGCTGTCTCGACATGACGCGTGGCAGGCTCCGGCAGCAGATAGCCGATCTCCTTCAAAAACGCCGTGTAGGCGTTCATATCGAACGCCTTGCCCTTGTGGGCACGATGCCAAGCGTCGATCTTGTCCTGAAGCGTGTCGCGAACCTTCAGCAACTCCTGATTACGCGGGGCGAGATCGCGAATAACTCCGGCAAGACCCGCCCAGAATGCGTCCGGCGAAATTCCGGTCTGAGGCGCTGCTTCCTTGGCAATGAAATCGAACAGAATTGGATCGACTTTCAAACCACTGGCATCAATACGTTTCATATTTGACGATCTCACAGGATACGGCTCTGGGCCGTTGATGGGATGGGGAAAAAGCCGTTCCAGGGGCGGTCGGCAACTTTCTAGGCGTCTTTTACCGTCAAACAGCGCCTTATGAAAAGCCCGCCAAATGGACCTTGAGCCGCAAATGGAGGCAGCCGAAGGCGGTCGGATAAATGATGTCAAGAACGCCAGTGCGGCCGGGTCAGATGTTGGCGGCGATATCCGCCGGTTCAGCGGACAAAATGCCGGTTTTTGCCAGCATCTGTTCGACATCGCCCGCCAGATCCGCCGCTGACCGCGCGGTGGTGTCGAGCGTCAGTTCAGGGGCATCGGGCTTTTCGTAATCACTGCCGGTGCCGGTGAAGTTGGTCAGCGTTCCGGCGCGAGCCTTTGCGTAATGGCCTTTCGGGTCACGGCCTTCGCAAACCTCACGCGGTGTCGCGACAAAAATCTCGCGGAAAGCATCTGCGGCGATCCGACGCGCCTGAGCGCGATCGTCGGCCGATGGCGACACGGCCGCGACAATCGCGATATGACCATTGCGAGCCAGATGGGTAGCAACCTCCGCAAGCCGGCGGATGTTTTCCGAGCGGTCCTTTGGTGAGAAGCCAAGATCACCGTTCAGTCCGGCGCGCAGCGTATCGCCATCGAGAAACACCGGCGACCCACCGCGGCTGAACAGTTTTCGCTCTAGCGACTGCGCGATGGTCGACTTGCCCGAGCCGGGAAGTCCGGTCAGCCACAGCACTGCGCCGGAGTGGCCATAACGCGCCGAGCGCTCGTCGTCTTGTAGAGCGGACTCCACTGGCACGATGTCGATCGGAATGGCGCGCTCGCCGGCATTGACGCTGAGCACAAGTCCACCGCCGGCGATGCGTCCGTTGACCTCGATGACGAGGCGGCCTGTATTGGGATTTTCCAGATAGGGATCGGCCGCGACCGATTGCGCCAATGCGAGATCGATTTCGCCGACGTGATTGCGCTGGATCAATTGGGTCTCGATGCTTGCCAGATCGCCGGGATCGACCGCCTTGTCGATGGCGACCACGGTTGCGCGGGCTTCCTTGGTGCCGAGCCGCACCAGGATCTGTGCGCCCTTCGCGAGCGGCGCGTCGTGCAGCCAGAAGATGCGGGCGCGCAGCCTGCGTGTATCGCGCGGCGCGGTTCCGACATGGCTGACGATGTCGCCGCGTTCGACGAACAATTCGCGGTCGAGGGTGATTCCGACTGAACGTCCCGCGCCGAGCTTTCCGGCAACCGGAGTGACGGGCCAGCTTTCGACCGTCTTGATCCGCGCGATCTTGCCGGCAGGCATGATGACGATTTCATCGCCGGCGCTCAACTGACCGGCTTCGATACGGCCAGCGACAATGCGGCGATCGTCGAACTTGTAGATAGCTTGGATCGGCAACCGCAGCGGCAAGTCGGTCATTGCTCGCGCCGGCTCAAGTGCATCGAGTGCCTCGACGACGGTCGGGCCTTGATGCCAGGAAATTCTCGGCGTGCGTGCGGTGACGCCGTCGCCGTCGCGCGCCGAGATCGGAATGATCGCCGACGGTGTGACGCCAAGCCCGATGAGATGTTCGGAAATCTCGCGGCTGATCTCTGCGAATCGTTTTTGCGCGAAATCAACCCGGTCCATCTTGTTGATGACTACCGCAACCTGCCGGATGCCGAGCAGATGCAGCAGGTAGCCGTGACGGCGGGTCTGGTCGCGTACGCCTTCCAGCGCATCGATAATCAAGACGGCTGCATCAGCTTGCGATGCACCAGTGATCATGTTGCGCAGGAATTCGGCGTGGCCCGGCGCGTCGATCAAAACGACCTCGCGCGACGGCGTGCGAAAACGGATTTGCGTGGTGTCGATGGTGATGCCCTGATCGCGCTCGGTCTGCAGTGCGTCGAGCAGGAATGACCATTCGAACGGCATGCCACGCCGCTCGCTGACGGCTTTGAGCATCTCGAGCTTGCCGTCGGGCAGGCTCCCGGTTTCGTGCAGCAGCCGGCCAACCAGCGTCGACTTGCCGTGGTCAACATGACCGACAATCACGATACGGATTTGCGGACGCGGCGTGGCCACTGCGCTGGCGATCGATGATGTCGGAGCAATCATGTTCATGGCAGCACCAATGCTTAAAGGTAGCCCGAGACGCGCAGCCGCTCGAAGGCGTCTTCGGTCTCGTGGTCGAGCGCGCGTCCGGCACGTTCCGGCACTTTGGTCGTATTCAACTCGGTCAGAATTTCGTCGATGTTCGCCGCGTTCGAGGCAACCGGAAACGTGATGTCGGAATCGCCGAGCGAGCGATAGCGTTTGCCGTTGTTCGACAGATACAGCGAGATAATCGGAATATTCTCGCGCTGGGTGTAAGCCCAGATATCGGCCTCGGTCCAATGCAGGATCGGATGAATACGCAGGTGAGCGCCTTGCGGCGGAGACGCATTGAAGTGATCCCAGAACTCAGGGGGCTGATCGCGCACGTCCCAACCGCCCTCGATACCGCGCGGCGAAAACACGCGCTCCTTGGCGCGGGTTGCTTCCTCGTCGCGGCGGATGCCCGCAATCAGGCCGTCGAAACCGTATTTGGCGAGTGCGAGCTTCAGACCTTCCGTCTTGCGCGCGGCAGAACGCGCGGCCGGCGGCAGGGTCGGATCGACCGCATCGATCGGCGGGCAGGGATCCACGCGCAGGTCTAGACCCCATTCCTTCGCGTACTGATCGCGGAAGGCGTACATCTCTGGAAATTTCTTGCCGGTGTCGACGTGCAGCGCCGGGAACGGCACCTTGCCAAAGAATGCCTTGCGGGCGAGCCAGATCATCACGTTGGAATCTTTACCGAGCGACCACAGCAGCGCGAGCTTCTTCATCCGCGCGAAGGCCTCGCGCAGGATGTAAATGCTTTGCGCTTCCAACTCGTCGAGGTGGTCCATCGAAGGAGCCAGATCGCCGGAACGTGATGTGGAAAGGCGCTCATTCACCCCCGGAATCGCATCGCTCATGCTCAAGCCCTCCGGCTTTTCCCGAAACCACCAATGCTTTGGAGAGTTGCGAAAAGAAGAAGCATCTCTTGAGCTTGGCGATCAGGGTGGAAAATTCTATAGTTGCAGTGCGACATAGAAGAAATAATTTTCTCTTTGCGGCACGTTGAAGATACATATATAGAAAATAATTCCAGTCAACCCCGAGATCGGGGAAGCGGAGTGCCGTATGCGGTTTCTGCCTATCTTCCTGGACTTGAAGGCTGGCCCCATCGTTCTGGTGGGTGAAGGCGAGCTCGTGCGCGCGAAGCTGCGCCTGCTGATATCGGCTGATGCGCAGGTTCGCTGGTACGCGACTGACGGAAATCACGACGTCTCAGGTTTCGATGCCGAGAGCGCCGCTTCCGTCGAGCGTGCGTCTGGTGATCCGCTCAAAGACGATCTGAAAAATGTCATTGCCGTGCTTTGCGCGGGCGCGGGTGACCTCGGCATCGCGATGGCGTCTCACGCTCGCGCGGTGGGATTGCCCGTCAATGTGATGGACGATCTGCAACATTCCACGTTTATTTTCCCCGCGATCGTTGATCGCGGGGATGTGGTCGTCGCTGTTGGTACCGGCGGTGCATCGCCTGTGGTTGCGCGCCGTGTCCGCGAACGCATCGAAGCCGCGCTGCCTGCTCGCATTGGCGACCTCGCGACATTCATCGGACGATTTCGCAAGGTATTTGCCGAGCGCATTGACGAAATGCCGTTGCGACGCCGTTTCTGGGAGCGTGTCGTCGATGGTCCGATTGGAGCCTCGGTTCTTGCTGGCAGAACGGGTGACGCCGAGAAAGCGCTGAATGCGATTGACGATCCGGAAGAGTTCGCGGGCAAGGCCTCGCCCGGTTTTGTGACTTTGGTCGGTGCCGGTCCGGGCGATCCGGATTTGCTGACGGTGAAAGCGCTGCGCGCCCTGCAAGATGCCGATGTGGTTTTCTACGACGATCTTGTATCTGCCGAAATTCTTGATCGTGCACGGCGAGATGCCGCGCGTGTTTCGGTCGGCCGGCGCATCGGCAAACCCGGCATCGGCCAGGATGCAATCAATACCTTGATGATCGAAGCAGCGCGTGTCGGGCAGCGCGCGGTACGCCTCAAGGGCGGGGATCCGTTCGTATTCGGACGCGGCGGCGAAGAGATTGCAGCATTGCGCGAAGCCAGCGTCGCTTACGCCGTCATTCCCGGCATCACCGCAGGGATGGGCGCTGCCGCCGAATCCGAAATTCCTCTGACCTTCCGGCATCAGGCGCTGCGTATCACGCTGCTGACCGCTCACAAGGCGCGCGATGCCGAAGCGGTAGATTGGTCGGCGCTGACCGACACCAGAATGACGGTCGTTGTTTACATGGGCATCAGCGCAGCTGCCACGATTCGCGAGGGTTTGCTTACCGCCGGGCGTTCGCCACAGACGCCAGTGGGTGTCTTCGCACGCGCCACGCGCCCGGATGCCAAGTCGGTGGTCGGTACGCTCAACGAATTACCCGCGCTCGCAGCACAAGTTGAGAGTGGTCCCGCCATTCTCGTCATCGGCGATGTGGTGATGCATTCTGCGCCGTGGCGCGACGCT
Source organism: Hyphomicrobiales bacterium (assembly GCA_021732625.1). Taxonomy (GTDB): domain Bacteria; phylum Pseudomonadota; class Alphaproteobacteria; order Rhizobiales; family Xanthobacteraceae; genus SG-bin9. Next base: position 10,365 of record JAKFUP010000060.1, on the reverse strand, counting down.
TTCCTTACCGACATTGTTAACAACGTACGCATGGCCGCCGAATGACCTCTCCCCTGCAACAAAAAATCAAGATCTCCGGTCCTTCGATCGTTACCGCTAACCGCACTGGCGACGGCGTGGTGATCTATCGCACTGGAGAGAAAAGCTGGTCGGCCCGGATCGCCGATGCGTCAGTCGTGCGCAACGCCGATGAAGCGCGCGCGCTTTTGTCTGAAGCCGTCGCCGACGATGTCGGCGCGATCGGAGCATACATCGCTCCCGTCGATGTGATCGAAGGCAAGATTGAGCCCGGCAACCTGCGTGAACATATTCGCTCTGAAGGTTTGACGATCCCGCTGCTGCCAGTGCCGGCTTAAAGGTCCTAAAATGTACGCTTACGATGAAATAGACCGCACGCTGGTCAACGAACGGGTCTCGGAATTTCGAGATCAGGTTCAGCGGCGCCTGTCGGGTGAATTGACCGAAGACGAGTTCAAATCGTTGCGGCTGATGAACGGCGTGTATCTGCAACTTCATGCTTACATGCTGCGCATCGCGATCCCTTACGGCACTTTGTCATCGCCGCAGATGCGCAAACTGGCTCATGTGGCGCGACGCTATGATCGCGGTTATGGCCATTTTACGACGCGGCAGAACATCCAGTACAACTGGATCAAGCTTTCAGAACTGCCTGACGCTCTGGAAGATCTGGCGTCAGTCGGCATTCACGGCATGCAGACGAGCGGCAACTGCATCCGCAATATCACCACGGACCAGTGGGCCGGCGTCGCGCCGGGCGAAATCGAAGACCCGCGCATCTGGGCAGAAATCCTCCGTCAATACTCGACGATGCATCCGGAATTCTCGTTTTTGCCGCGCAAGTTCAAGATCGCGATCACCGCTTCTGAAAACGATCGCGCCGCCATCAAGGTTCACGACATCGGCCTTCGCATCAAAAAGAACGAGCAAGGCGAAACCGGCTTCGAGGTGCTTGTTGGCGGCGGTCTCGGCCGCACGCCGTTTATTGGCAAGACCATCAAAGAATTCATCAGCCACCGCGATATCCTCAGCTATGTCGAGGCGATCCTTCGCGTCTACAATCAGTACGGCCGCCGCGATAACATCTACAAGGCGCGCATCAAGATTTTGGTGCACGAGCTCGGCATCGAAAAATTTGCACAGGAAGTCGAGGAAGAATGGCTGCAGATGCGCGATGGTGTGCTGGCACTCGACGATGTCGTCGTCGAAGACATCCGCTCGCGCTTCAGCTATCCCAATTACCAGAAGCTCTCCGACAATCCGGACGAACTGAAGGCGGCCGCTGCCGATCCGCGGTTCGCCATGTGGCTCGGTAACTCAGTCGCACCGCATCGCGTGCCGGGCTATTCGATCGTTACACTGTCGCTGAAGCCGGTCGGCATGCCGCCGGGCGACGCTACTGCCGATCAGATGGATGCGATCGCCGATCTCGCCGAGAAGTATTCCTTCGGCGAGATTCGCGTCGGCCACGAACAGAACCTGGCTTTGCCCAATGTAGCTAAACGCGATCTGCCTGCATTGTGGCGTGCGCTCGACAAGATTGGCGTCGCGACGCCGAACGTCAATCTGATCACTGATATCATCGCGTGCCCCGGTCTCGATTATTGCTCGCTGGCGAATGCGCGTTCGATCCCGATTGCGCAGGAATTAACGAAGCGCTTCGCCAATCCTGATCTCGCCAAGCTTATCGGCAAGCTGCATATCAATATCTCGGGCTGTATTAATGCATGTGGCCATCACCATGTCGGTCATATCGGTATTCTCGGTGTCGAGAAAAATAACGAAGAATTCTATCAGATCACCATCGGTGGCCGTGCCGACGAGCAAGCCGAGGTGGGGACTTTGATAGGTCCGGCAGTACCCTATGCGGAAGTCGCCGACGTCATCGAAGATATCGTCGAAGCGTATCTCGCGTTGCGCGCGCGGCCCGATGAAGTGTTCGTCGAAGCCGTCAAGCGGCTCGGCGTCACGCCGTTCAAGGAGCGCGTCTATGCCACTCGTTAAAGACGGCAAGATCGTCGATGATACGTTCGTCCATCTCGCGGACGATGCGGTGCTTGCGAGCGGCGGCGACTTGCTAATTCCGGCGGTGCGCTTTCTCGCAGATTCTGGGGCTGCGGTTGCGCGGTCCGGGAAAACCGGAGTTGTCTGGCTGAACAATCGCGATATCGACGATCTGGTTGCGCATCTGGATAAGATTTCTATCGTGGCTCTTGTGTTTCCGAGTTTTCGCGACGGGCGCGCCTATTCGCAGGCGCGGCTGCTGCGCGAGCGGCATGGTTACAAGGGTGAGTTGCGCGCCACCGGGCAGGTGCTGCGCGATCAGTTTGTGTTCATGCTGCGTGCCGGCTTCGATGCATTCGACGTCAGGAAGGAAAGCGATGCCAAGGCGTTTGCCGAGGTCGCTGCGCGCTATTCCGTGTTCTATCAGCCAACCGGCGATGGTCGCGTGACGGCGTTCCGTCAGCGCCTGGCTCGCCACGCGGAGGTAGCTGGCTCATGAGCCTTGTCGCACCAGTGCTCGATGGCGTTCGATCGGAGACGCCGGCCGGCCAAGAGGCACACGCCGCCGAGCTTGGCCGTGCTCTGGCCAACGCTTCGCCGCGCGAGATCGTTACGGCAGCTTTGAGGGCGGTCGGCCGTGATCATCTTGCGGTCGTATCGTCGTTCGGCACCGAGTCTGCCGCTTTGCTCAAGATTGTCGCGGACGTTGATCAAGCGATTCCCGTGGTGTTTCTTGATACCGGATGGCTGTTCGAAGAGACGCTGGCCTATCGAGATACGCTGACCGATCTGCTTGGTCTGAAAGATGTTCGCAGTATCAAACCGTTAGATAGCGACCTTGCGCGCGAAGACAGCGCGCGCGAGCTCTGGTTTTCCAATCCCGATCGCTGCTGTTTTATCCGCAAGGTTGAGCCTTTACAGCGGGCGCTGAAGCCATTTTCCGGCTGGATCAACGGCCGCAAGCGGTTTCAGGGCGGCGAGCGTTCGGCTATTCCAATTGTTGAGGCCGATGGTAATCGCCTCAAATTCAATCCTTTAGCCAATGTGTCGCGCGAGGAACTGGAAGCGATCTTCAAGCTTTCGAATTTGCCATCGCATCCGTTGGTCGCGTCCGGCTATGCGTCGGTTGGTTGTATGCCGTGTTCGAGCAGAGCTGCGCCGGGTGAGGACGAACGAGCCGGCCGTTGGCGCGGAAAAGGCAAGACAGAATGCGGCATTCACACCGTGAAGATGTCGTAGCATCCTGACCTACAATTGTTCGCCACAAAGAAATCCGGTTTCGTTGACATCATGCACCTTCTCCAAGACGTTCGCCGTGGTTTTGCAATCCTGTCGTTCGATGCATGGAGATCGGCAATGATACGTCGTTTGACTTTGGTCGCTGCGAGCATGTTGTGGGCAGGCACTGCCTTCGCTGCGGATATCACGCTGCTGAACGTGTCCTACGATCCGACGCGCGAACTCTATGCCGAGTTCAACAAGGCTTTTGCCGCAGCTTATCTAAAAGACACCGGCAAGAGCATCGAGATCAAGCAGTCGCACGGCGGGTCCGGCTCGCAGGCACGCTCGGTGATTGATGGCTTGCAGGCCGATATCGTGACGCTTGCGCTCGCCTACGACATCGACGCAATTGCCGGCAAGGGGATCATTGCAGCCGATTGGCAGAAGCGTCTCTCGCTCAACTCTTCGCCCTATACGTCCACAATCGTTTTCCTTGTCCGGAAGGGGAATCCCAAAGCCATCAAGGATTGGGATGATCTGGCAAAGTCGGGTGTGTCCGTCATCACTCCGAATCCAAAGACTTCGGGAGGCGCTCGCTGGAATTATTTGGCAGCTTGGGGCTTCGCACTCAAGAAATATGGCTCCGAGGATAAGGCGAAAACTTTCACCGCAAACCTGTTCAAGAATGTGCCTGTGCTTGATACGGGCGCGCGCGGTTCAACGGTGACCTTCGTCGAACGCGGCGTCGGTGACGTACTTTTGGCGTGGGAGAACGAGGCGTTTCTCGCTGTAAAGGAATTCGGCAAGGACAAGTTCGAGATTATTGCGCCGCCGACATCGATTCTGGCGGAGCCTCCTATTACGATCGTCGACCGCGTGGTTGACAAGAAAAAGACGCGGGAAGCCGCCGATGCCTATCTGAAATACTGGTACACGAAAGAGGGACAGGAGATCGCCGCGCGAAATTCCTATCGGCCGCGCGATCCCGAGATTGGCAAGCAGTACGAAAATTCGTTCGCGAAAATCGATCTCTTCACTATCGACGACGTGTTTGGCGGCTGGACCAAAGCGCAAACAAAGCATTTCGCCGAGGGTGGCGTGTTCGACCAGATTTACAAGAATTGATCTGGATTGGGGCTGAGAGGGGCAACGTGAGCGGAGGAACGAAAGGACGACGGACGCTGCCGGGCTTTGGTCTCACCATGGGACTGACGTTGACATGGCTTTCGATCATCGTTCTCCTTCCGCTCGCCGGTCTGTTTCTCAAGACCTTCGAGCTAAGCTTTGCGCAGTTCTTCGAGATCGTCACCAGCCGGCGGACGCTGAACGCGCTGAAGATTTCGTTTGGGCTCGCGTTTCTTGCTGCGCTCGTCAATCTGGTGATGGGCACCATCGTGGTATGGGCGCTGGTGCGTTACCGTTTCCCTGGACGGCGATTGTTCGATGCGATCGTCGACATTCCATTTGCACTTCCGACCGCAGTCGCAGGCGTCGCGTTGACCGCGCTGTTCGCGCAAAAAGGCTGGCTCGGCGCTCCGCTCGCCGAACTGGGAATAAAGGTAGCATTCACACCGATCGGCATTTTCATTGCCATGGTGTTTATCGGCATCCCCTTCGTGGTGCGAACCGTGCAGCCGGTGCTGATCGATCTCGATCCAGAGATTGAAGAGGCTTCCGCCAGTCTCGGCGCTAGCCGATGGAATACGGTGACCCGCGTCATCCTGCCGAGTCTCACGCCGGCATTGCTGACAGGATTTGCATTGGCGTTTGCGCGTGCTGTCGGGGAATACGGTTCGGTGATTTTTATTGCCGGCAATCTGCCGAATGTCTCCGAGATCGCTCCGCTTCTCATTGTGATCCGCCTGTCCGAGTTTCGCTATGCCGATGCGACGGCGGTTGCCGTCGTGATGCTGGTCGTTGCGTTTTTGATCATCTTCCTGATCAACCGGGTTCAGCGCTGGGCGCAGACCCGCGTTCCTGCGTTTTAGGCCGGCCGATGACGCAGCTCGATCTCATAACCACCGTTGCCCCGGTTCGCGTTCGCGAAATCAGCGCGGAGCATGACGCCCGCACCGAGCCGCGGCTGGTCCGGCTTGCGATTATCGGTATAGCGGTCACGTTCCTCTCTCTCTTTGTGGTATTGCCGCTTGTGATCGTCTTTACGCAGGCGTTCTCGCGCGGCGTCAGCGCCTATCTAGCCGCGTTGGCCGAGCCCGAGGCGTTGTCGGCCATCAAGCTCACGCTGGTTGTTGCCGCAATTTCTGTCGGCCTCAATCTGATATTCGGTCTCGCTGCGGCGTGGGCGGTGGCGAAGTTCGATTTCCCCGGCAAAACGCTTTTGATCACGTTGATCGATCTGCCGTTCTCGGTGAGCCCGGTGATTTCCGGGCTTGTTTTCGTTCTGCTGTTCGGCGCGCAGGGCTTCTTTGGCGCATGGCTGCAGGCGCGCGACATCCACATTCTCTTCGCTGTGCCCGGCATTGCGCTGGCGACCACCTTCGTGACTTTTCCTTTCGTTGCGCGGGCCTTGATTCCTTTGATGCAGGAGCAGGGCACCCAGGAAGAAGAGGCGGCGTTGTCGCTGGGTGCCTCCGGCTTGCAGACGTTCTTCCGGGTCACGTTGCCTAACATCAAATGGGGATTGCTCTACGGCGTGCTGCTTTGCAACGCCCGCGCCATGGGCGAGTTCGGTGCGGTCTCCGTGGTGTCCGGGCACATCCGGGGCGAGACCAACACCATGCCGCTGCTGGTGGAAATCCTGTATAACGAGTACCAGTTCGTCGCGTCTTTCGCGATTGCCTCGTTGCTGGCGATGCTGGCATTGGTAACACTTGTGGTGAAGACCATTCTCGAAGGCCGGTTGCAAGAAGGGCAAGTGCCACGTGACGATTGAAGTCCGCAATATCGTAAAGAAATTCGGCAGCTTTACCGCGCTGGATGGCGTCGATCTGAAAGTCGGCAAGGGCGAGCTGCTGGCGCTGCTCGGGCCGTCCGGTTCGGGTAAGACGACACTGTTGCGCATCATCGCCGGTCTCGATTGGCCGGATGGAGGCGAGGTTCGCTTCGATGGCGAGAACGCACTGGCGCGCGGCGCTGGCGAGCGCCATGTCGGCTTCGTGTTTCAGCACTATGCGCTGTTCCGGCACATGAACGTGTTCGAGAACGTCGCGTTCGGCCTGCGTGTGCAACCGCGCGCGGTTCGGCTCAATGAAGACGCGATCAAGAAGCGCGTTAACGAACTGCTCGACCTTGTGCAACTCGCCTGGCTGTCGGATCGTTACCCGAGCCAATTGTCCGGCGGTCAGCGTCAGCGGATTGCGCTCGCGCGTGCGCTTGCGATCGAGCCGCGCATCCTGCTGCTGGATGAGCCGTTCGGTGCGCTGGATGCCAAGGTGCGTAAGGAATTGCGCCGCTGGCTGCGCGCGCTCCACGACGAAATTCATGTGACCTCGATCTTCGTCACCCACGATCAGGAGGAGGCGCTTGAAGTCGCCAACCGCGTGGTGGTGATGGACAAGGGCAGGATCGAGCAGATCGGCACGCCGGGTGAAGTCTATGACAATCCCGCGACCGCTTTCGTCCACGGCTTCATCGGCGAGTCGATCGTGCTGCCGGTGGATGTGCGCGATGGCCGCGTCGAGCTCGGCGGCAAGGCGCTCAATCTCGAATCGCAGGGCGCCGGCGCCGGACCTTCGCGATTGTTCGTCCGCCGTCACGACATGCAGGTCGGTCCAGTGGGCTCCGGCGTGATCGAGGGGGCGGTCCGGCGCGTGAGGGCGTTCGGTCCGATCCAGCGCGCCGATGTGGCGCTGCCGGGCGGCGACGGCGAGACCCTGATTGAAATCGATACACCGCGCGATCGGGAACTGAATCCTGGCGACCTGGTCGGGCTGCAACCCCGCCGCTATCGCATCTTCTCGGCCTCGACCTAACCGCTTTGCCCCGAATGTTGCGCCGTATTCACCTTTCAGCCACGGTTTGTGTGCAACAAATCGGGCTGGAATCGGGGGACAGGAATGCAGCGTCTGGCACTGGCGATCGTGGGACTTTTGGTGTTGAGCGGCTGCGCGGCTGATCGCGATCCGCCTTCGGGTCAGCCCGCGTTCTATCTCAGCATGGCCAGTGCCGGTGCACGGATCGATCCGCAAGTCGCGGCGTCGATGATCTCCGGTTATCGCCAGAACAATGGTCTGGGGGCAGTCACCGTCGATCCCGAACTGATGAAGGCCGCTGAAGCGCAGTCGCAGGCGATGGCGAGCCGCAACAAACTCGACCATGACGTCGCCGGAAACCTGACCAAGCGCATCAAGGCGACGCAGTTCGATGCACAGGTCGCGGTCGAGAATGTCTCCGCCGGGTATCACACGCTTGCCGAGGCTTTCTCGGGATGGCGGGATTCGCCGCCTCATCGCGCCAATATGTTGAAAAGCGGTGTCACAAAAATAGGCATCGCCACGGCCTACGCGCCGAATACCAAGTACAAGGTGTTCTGGACACTGATCATGGCTGCCCCCGACGGCCGCGGCTGATTTTTCCAGCTTTTCAAGCGTTGACGCCGCCCCTGATGAGGGCCACGTTGCACTGCGATATCCTCCGTAAAACTGTCGCTTTGTAGCGTTAGTCATTGCCCCGATGAATTCGTCAGACATGTCTCCCCCGTCCGCACCGGCTCAGGCCCAGCGCGTTCTCGTGCTGCAGGGCGGAGGTGCGCTCGGCGCCTATCAGGCCGGGGCCTATGAGGCGCTGTGCAACCATGACTTCGAGCCGAAATGGGTTGCCGGCATTTCGATCGGGGCAATCAATGCTGCGATCATCGCCGGCAATCCGCGCGAAAAGCGCGTCGAGAAGCTGCACGAATTCTGGGAGCAGGCGTCTGCGCCGGTGCCGTGGAGCCCGCTTCTGACGGATGATCGCTCGCGGGCACTGTTCAATGAGACCAGTGCTGCAACGGTTGCCGCGTTTGGCGTGCCGGGGTTTTTCATGCCGCGGTTTCCGCCGGCTCCGTTCTGGCCGGCGGGCAGCGCACAGTCGCTGAGTTACTACGACACCTCGCCGCTGCGCGCGACGCTGGAACGTCTGGTCGATTTCGATCTCATCAACAGCAAGGACGTGCGTCTCAGTGTCGGCGCTGTGAATGTGCGAACAGGCAATTTCGCTTATTTCGACAACACCAAAATCAAGATTGGCCCGGAACATATCATGGCCTCGGGCGCGCTGCCGCCGGGCTTTCCGGCGATCGAGATCGAAGGCGAGCCATACTGGGATGGGGGCATCGTCTCCAACACGCCGCTCGATTACGTGCTTGATGAAGAACGGATCAACGATCTTTTGATCTTTCAGGTCGATCTGTTCAGCGCGCGCGGTCCGATGCCGACGTCGCTGCTGGAAGCGGCCGAGCGCGAGAAGGATATTCGCTTCTCCAGCCGCACCCGGATGAACACGGACGTCAACAAGAAGATCCACAATGCGCGGCGGGCGTGGCGAGATCTGTTCGCGAAACTGCCGGATGAACTGAAGAACGATCCGCTGGCGCAAGCGCTGAACGAAGCCGCCAAGGAAAATACGGTGACCGTGGTTCACCTGATCTATCGCCGCAAAAACTATCAGACCTCGTCCAAGGACTACGACTTCTCCAACTTTGGCATGCGCGAGCATTGGAGCGCCGGTGGTCGCGATGTCGATTGCTCGATGACGCATCCGCAGTGGCTGCAACGGCCGCAATCCGGCGAGACCATGGCGACTTACGATCTGACCGGTCCCGGGCCGGACAATCCAGAATAGAACTTTCAGGAACAGGAGCGAATGATGGCTGACCTCAAAGGCAAGACCGCCGTGGTGACCGGATCGACCAGCGGCATCGGACTTGCGATCGCGCGCAAGATGGCCGGCGCAGGCGCCAATATCGTGATCAACGGTTTCGGTGCCGCCGCAGACATCGAGAAAGAGCGCGCGGGCATCGAGAGCGACTTCAAGGTCAAGGCGGTTTACTCGCCAGCCGACATGTCCAAACCGGCCGAGATTGCCGGCATGATTGCGCTTGGCGAAAGCACTTTCGGATCGGTCGATATTCTCGTCAACAATGCCGGCATCCAGTTTGTCTCGCCGGTCGAGGATTTCCCGATCGAGAAATGGGATGCGATCATCGCGATCAACCTGTCGTCGGCGTTTCACGGCATCCGCGCGGCGGTGCCTTTGATGAAGAAGGCCGGGTGGGGCCGCATCATCAACACGGCCTCGGCGCACTCGCTGGTGGCGTCGCCGTTCAAGTCGGCCTACGTCTCCGCCAAGCACGGCATCGCGGGATTGACCAAGACCATCGCGCTCGAAGTCGCGACCCACAAGATCACCGTCAATTGCATCTCGCCGGGTTACGTCTGGACGCCGCTGGTCGAGAAGCAGATTCCCGACACCATGAAGGCGCGCAACTTGACCAAGGAGCAGGTCATCAACGATGTGCTGCTGGAAGCCCAACCGACCAAGGAGTTCGTTACGTCCGATCAGGTGGCAGCGCTGGCGCTCTTTTTGTGCGGCGACGATGCCAGTCAGATCACGGGTACCAACCTCTCGATGGATGGCGGCTGGACGGCGGCGTAAACGCCGGGAGTTTGTCAGGCGAAGCACCCTTTTCTTGAGGAAAGATGGATCGCCGGGCCAAGCCCGGTGATGACGAGCAGAGTGTATTGAGCGGCTTCAATTTCCTTCGTCATTCCGGGGCGCGCGTTCTTCACGCGCGAACCCGGAATCCATCTCTCCACACGTTCTGAGTTTGCGTTGACCATGGATTCCGGGTTCGTGCTTCGCACGCCCCGGAATGACGAGTTGGAGACATGCCTCATCGCCCCTGTTGTTTGCGGCGCTGCGCGCTTGGCGCTTGCGCCATTCGCGCAAAAGAAAACCCCGCGCCATGGTCCACACGTGCTGTTTTTCACGCATGCCCTGATCCAAAAACCGCTTCACACTTTTTGGGGGCATGCGCCATCACCCCTGTTGTTTGAGGCGCGGGGGCGCCTTTTGCGCGCGCGGGATTTTTCCCGTTCGCGCCAGCATAGAGTCGTCCCTACCCTCCATGAGAGGGCGCGCGGAACGCCGGACGCGCGATGCGTCCGCAGCCTCGTGTGTAAA
>JAKFUP010000052.1 GCA_021732625.1 Hyphomicrobiales bacterium | reverse complement strand
TGGGCTGCACCGAGCCGGAATTCCCGTTCTTCGAATTGATGCCGGGAACGGTCTTCAAGACGCAGACCGTGATGGGCGTTCCCAAGGACATGCCAACCGGTGTCGACAAGGCGGGGTACATCAAGCTTACGGCAGCAGCGAAAGCAGCCTCTCCGGCATGGGCCGAAGAAGACATCTTCGTCGTCTGACGAGCTCACGCTCGTCGGCCGGATAACGAAACATCTTCACGCCCGATCAAACAGGATACAGTTCAAATGCCAGCAGCAGTTCAAACCCTCGATATCTCACCCGTCGGCCGCGTCGAAGGCGATCTCGACGTTCGCGTTAATATCCAGGATGGAGTGATCGTTGATGCCTGGACTCAGGCCGAACTGTTTCGCGGCTTCGAGGTCATCCTGCGTGACAAGGATCCGCAGGCTGGCCTCGTGGTGACGCCGCGTGCGTGCGGCATCTGCGGCGCCTCGCATCTGACCTGCGCGGCGTGGGCGCTCGACACCGCATGGCAAACAGAGGTGCCACGCAACGCGATTCTGGCCCGCAACCTCGGACAAATCGTCGAGAGTCTGCAGAGCCTGCCGCGGCATCACTACGGGCTCTTCATGATCGACTACACCAACAAGAACTACGCCAAGTCGAAATACTATGAAGAGGCGGTGAAGCGGTGGGCGCCGTTCACTGGCACCAACTATGAAATTGGTGTGACGATTTCCGGCAAGCCGGTGGAAATCTACGCACTCCTGGGCGGGCAATGGCCGCATTCGAGCTACATGGTGCCGGGCGGCGTGATGTGCGCGCCGACGCTGACCGATGTGACCCGCGCCTGGTCGATCCTCGAGTATTTCCGCCGCGACTGGATGGAGAAGATCTGGCTTGGCTGCACCTTCGAGCGCTACGAGCAGATCAAGAGCTATGACGACTTTATGGCTTGGCTCGACGAAAAGCCGGAGCACGCCAATTCCGACCTCGGCATGTTCTGGCGCATGAGCATGGACGTCGGAATGGACAAGTACGGCAAGGGCCATGGCCGCTTCATATCCTGGGGCTATCTGCCTCATGAAGACAAATACCAGAAGCCGACCATCGATACCCGCAATGCGGCGCTGATCATGAAAAGCGGCGTCTATGACGGGAAGACCGACACTTTCAAGCTGATGGATCAGAAGTATACGCGAGAAGACGTGATGCACTCGTGGTACGATGAGCCGGGCGGCAAGCATCCGTTCGACCGCACCACTATTCCGACGCAGAAAAACACCGTCAATATGGATGGCCAGTATTCCTGGGCAACTGCGGTGCGTCATGAAGAAAACGGCCGTCTCGAAGCCGGCCCGTTGTCGCGGCAATTGATCGCCGGCGGCAAACACGGCGAATCCTGGCAGCATTACGATCCGCTGGTCCACGACATGTACAAGAAGATGGGCGGTGCCAGCGTGGCGCTGCGCCACTTCGCCCGCATGCATGAAGGCGTCAAACTGTATCGTCAGGCCGAGCATTGCTTGCGCGAGTTCAAGCTGAATGACCCTTGGTATATAAAGCCGACCGAGCGGGATGGCCGCGGTTGGGGCGCTACCGAGGCGATCCGCGGCGCGCTGTGCCACTGGATCGAGGTCAAGGACGGAAAGATCAAGAACTATCAGATGATCGCGCCGACAACCTGGAACGTCGGCCCGAGATCAGCAGACGGTATTCGGGGGCCGATGGAGCAGGCCTTGATCGGATCGCCCATCAAGGATCCAAGCGATCCTGTTGAAGTCGGCCATGTCTGCCGGTCCTACGATTCCTGTCTCGTTTGTACCGTTCATGCCCATGATGCAAAAACAGGAGAAGAGCTGGCTCGATTCCGGACCGCGTGATCCCTTCATTTTGATTGTGAGGGGAGTATCCTGATTGGTGGTCTGGCTGACCGTCATGATAGACTGGCGCTGATCGTGTGAAAGGCAATCGCAGATGGCGTCCGAAAACGGAGCAGTGCTCAAGGCGATGGCCGATTTGCTTGGGAATGGGCTCGAAACGAAGGTCGAACCCTTTCCCGAGACTGATAAGGAGTTTGCCGAAATTCTGATGCAGCTTCGCCAGCTCGATTCGAAGGATTTGAAGGGTAAGCTGGTTTTAGGCGGTTTTCTCGATCACCCTTACGGCCCCGAGAAACAGCGCTGTCTGGAATGCATGTACTATCTGGTGCATCGAAAATGGTGCGATCTGCCCGAACTCGCCGTTCCCGTTGAGCCGGAATGGTGGTGCCGGTTGTGGAGGATCTAAAATCAGAGTGGCGAGTTGTTCTGGAGTAACTTCAGGAACGCCAAATGACTGTCGTTGATGCAACGCAAAAGACCATTGATCGGATGCGATCGGCCACCGACATCAAAGAAAGAACGGTGATCGGGGGATTGATACGCAAGCCGGTGGAAGATGACGGCATCACAAAGGCCTGCGACAATTGTATTTACTTTCTGGCCCGCCGGGAATGGTGTGATCTGCCAGAACTCAATATTCCGGTCGATCCAGACTGGTACTGCGATCTCTGGCGGGTTTGAGCCAAATGATCTGATCGGTCCGAGATGCTCTGCGAATCCGCCTCCGTTATGATCAGTGAGCTGCATTTTCAAATGGACTCCGTGATCGCAGTTGTTGGATGTGGAAACCTCAATCGCAGCGACGATGGCGCCGGTCCTGAGGTGATCGCAGCGCTGCGTTCACGCGGACTTGAAGCCTATGGTGTGAGACTGCTCGATGCGGGAACTGACGGAATGGCGGCGATGTTCGCCGCTCGCGGCTGCAGCACCCTTATTGTTATCGATGCATCCAGTTCTGGCTCCGATCCCGGTGCGATTTTTGAAGTGCCGGGTCGCGATCTCGAGCTTCGCTATCAACCCTCGCTTAATCTGCACGACTTTCGATGGGATCACGCGCTGTTTGCCGGCAGACAGATTTTCCGCGATGACTTTCCGTCCGATGTCGTGGTTTTGTTGATCGAGGCGGAGACCTTGAAGATGGGGATTGGCCTGTCACCTCAGGTGACCGCTGCGGTGGCCGAGGTTGCCGACCGTGTCGCAGCGCTCGTTCGATCGCGTGCGGCGGTGCAACAGGCGTGACCGCGACAGAGGTTGAGCTCAAGAACGGCGCTCTTTATCTCACGCGCGGGATTTACGACCGCTACTTTGCGGGCATCGAAGCCGTGATTTTGCTGCGCCGCGATTGCGATCTCTGCATCTTGCCGGTTTGCCATGCGGCTGCCGGTGGCTACATGCTGAAGGTTAGGAACAAGGCTGGCGACCGCGTTGCTCATGCGCCGGATTTTTTCCGCGAACATCGCGTCGATGACAGCATCACCATGGCACTCCCGGTGGTCTGGTCGACCGAACAGGGCGCATTGATCGCCGCTGAAGCCTTTCATCTGTAAACTAACTTTGCATTTCGCATAATTGATAGACATCCGCGCAAGCGCGGGTCTAGAATAATTCCAAGAAGAATTCCAAAACAGTTCCAACAATAACGCGCGAAAAAACAAGCGCGGATGGGAGGAGCAATTGGCATCGAGCCTCTTCACGGACGAGGTGCGCGTCGCGCTTGCGGCGGCGGATGATGCTGACGCGACTGCGTCCGAGCGTGCAGAAATGCTGATGGAAATCGCGATGGGCTTGCAGCAGCAGCCCAAATCGCCGGATCAATTGCATTCCGCCGTCACACTCTACGACAAGGCTTTGACGATCTGCCCCCAAGAACAGCAGCTGCTGCGCGCGCGCATACTCGCGCGCAAGGCGACCGCGCTTCAGGCGATCCCGGAGCAAGGAACGGCATCACTCGAACAGGCGCGCGCCGTGTTTGCTGAAGCAATCCCAGTGCTGAGGGATTTCGGCAAACCGGAAGAGCTTGCTGAGGCCGAGATGAATCTCGGCCTGGTGATTCAGAATCTCGCGGGCGCCGGACGTGCGCGCATCACCGATGCAATTTCGGCCTATCAACGAGCGCTCCGGACATTCACCAAGGAGAAGTTTCTCCGCGAGTTTGTCATCCTGCAGAACAATCTCGCGACGGCGTTCCTGTCGATGCCGATGACCGACGAGCGCGGCAAGATGCGCGAGGCGCTGGCGGTGCAGGCATTCGAGGAAGGTCTCAAGGCGGTATCGCTGGTCGACTATCCGAGCGAATACGCCATGCTGCAAAACAATCTCGGCAACGCGCTGCAATACGTATCGTCGAGCCATCCGATCGAGAACAATATCCGCGCCATCGAAGCCTATGACGAAGCGCTGAAGGTGCGGACGCGCGAAACCACGCCGCTGGAGTACGCCAATACGATCGCGAACAAGGCGAATTGCCTGTGGAATTTGCCGGACGATCCCGAACGTCCGGACGAAGGCAATCGCGCCAATCTTCTGCAAGTGCGAGCTTTCTACAGCGAAGCGCGGGAAATCTTCATGGCGCATGGCGATCTGGATAAAGCGCGCATCGTTGCCGAAGCGATCGATCAGGCTGGACGAGAGATTTTGGCGCTGCCCGCAACCAACGGCCAAGGTTCGCAACGGTCGATACACTCATAGATCAGGCGTGAACCAAAAACTGGAGTCGCATGATGCAACAGGCACTCTCTCCCGCGATCGTACTCATAGCAGTCATACTGGCTGTGCTGGGTTCGATTGCGGGTGGCGCAGCCGGCGGAATGGCTGTCGGCGGCAAGATTCTGGGTAACGAACTCGCAGCAATGCTCGGCGGTTTTTACGGGCCGCTCGCAGGCGTCACGGGAATTCTGATCGGTCTGATTGTTCTTGGCGTGATCGGATAGGAGCAGTCTCATGTGGGCAATGGCGCAAAATTCGATCGTGCTTTTCTTTCGCGGAAAACTGTTCGCCGAACCCGGCAAGGCCATGATGCAGTTACTGATCGGCATTGTCGTGACGGCTGTTCTGTTCGTTGTCCTGGCCAAGTTCGGTGCGGCGCTGTGGCTTGCAGCGCTGATCGCATCGCTGATCGGTGGTGCTCTGCAGCCATATCTGTTCCGGAATCTGCGCTACGCCTGATGTTCTGAATACTGAGTGAGACGAAAATGAACGCTCACGACATGTCTTCGACAAACCGCAGCGACCTTGCCGGCCTTGTTGGCGATATCGAACGCCTTGAAACCGTATTTGCAGGCTGGGACGATACGCAACAGGCTGCCGTTGGTGCCTACAAACTGGCGATCGAATCGCTCGACGGCGAAGCGTTGCGGCGGTTGATCCGTGCACTAAAAACCGACCCCGCTGCGCTTGCCGCGATGAAGAGCGCCATTGCAGACGAAGTGGTCTATGCGGTGCTGCGCCGTCACCAGATCGTCAAAGCCAGCCTGAACGAACGAGTTGAAGCCGCTCTTGAGGGCGTTCGCCCGATGCTGGCTTCACATGGTGGAGACGTCGAACTCGTGAAAGTCAATCCGCCCCACGTGGAGGTTCGCTTCATCGGCGCTTGCGATGGCTGTCCTGCGTCGGCGTTGACCTTTCATGCCGGTGTAAAAAAAGCGGTTCAGGACGCTTGTCCGGAGATTACCGATATCGTTCAGGTCAAGGGTCTCGGTGGATCCGAGGATAGTGGCGTGCGCTTTGTCAGTCCGTTCGCCCTTGGCGCCAAAGGGAACTGGATCTCCGCCGGTTTGCTGACCGAGATTCCGGAAGGAGCGGTTCGCTCGATCATTCTTGGCGGCGAAAAGGTCCTGCTGTCGCGCAATGGCGCGACCGTGACGTGTTTTCAAAATGCGTGCGCGCATCTCGGCTTTCCGATTCATGATGGTGACGTGGAGAACGGCATCATCACATGCCCGCACCATGGTTTTCAGTATGATCTCTCGAGCGGTGAATGCCTGACTGCGCCGGAAGTCTCGCTTCAGTCGCATGCCGTTCGTGTCATCGGTCCGCGCGTCGAAGTGAGGATTTCGGTTTAGCCATGCAGGTTTCGTTTGCCACCAATCGGTTAGACAGGGCCCGAAAACGAGCCGGTGATAACCATGTGGCGCTGCCGTTGCTGGCCGCCGCCGGCGCGCGGATTGTCCTTGGCGGCGAAGCACTCCCCGACGGACTCGCAAAATCGATCGCGCCGGGCGCAACCACGTTGTTCGGTCCGCGCGGGGCATGCCTCGCGAGCAAACGCGGCCCGTTGTTCGTCTGCGACACCGGTCATCACCGGCTGATGATCTGGCAGACGCCGCCATCAGACGATCAGGCTCCTGCCGATCTGGTGATCGGCCAGCCTGATTTTTCGCGAGAGGGCCGCAACGCCAAGGGTGATGTGGGCGCAGCGACCCTGAACATGCCGACCGGGATCGTTGCGTTGAACGGCGTGCTCGCGGTGGCCGATGCCTGGAACCATCGCATTCTGATCTGGCACGGATATCCGATGACGTCGAACCAGCCCGCCGACGTCGTGCTCGGTCAGGCGGATTTTTCCGGCGGACTTGCCAATCGCGGTGGCGCTTCGCCCCGCGCCGATACCTTGAACTGGTGCTACGGGGTAGACATCGCCGACGGCAAGCTCATCGTTTGCGATACCGGCAACCGTCGTGTCCTGGTGTGGGATGCTATCCCTACCGAAAACGGCACGCCTGCCGATCTGGTTCTGGGGCAGGGCGATTTTGTCACCCGCGACGATAATGCAGGGCAGGCCGGCGGGGCGCTTGGCATGCGCTGGCCGCACGGTATCGCGGCAACCGGCGGAATGTTGTTTGTGTCTGACGCGGGCAACAACCGCGTGATGGTGTGGCGCAGGTTTCCCACCTCAGTCGGGCAACCTTGCGATTTCGTGCTGGGCCAGACCGATTTCAGGGGACTCGATCACAATCGCTCATCCTATTATCCGACCTCGAGTGCGCTGAACATGCCGTACGGGCTTGCCGTGCAGGGCGGTATGCTGGTCGTGACGGATACGGCGAACTCGCGGCTGCTCGGCTTCGAGCTTGACGGCTTGGCGATGGATTCTCCGGCCATCGCATTGGCTGGTCAGCCGACGTTTTCCGACAAGGGAGACAATCGCTGGCGATCCGCCTCTCGCGACAGCGTGTGCTGGCCTTATAGCGCTGCGGCCTGCGGCGACATGCTCGTTGTCGCCGATGCGGGTAACAACCGCGTTCTCTTTTGGGAGGCCGCGCGATGAACCGGCACGGCAATGCCGCTGAGGTTGACGACCGCGTCTCGGTTGAAATTCGCGTTCGTGGCCGCGTGCAAGGCGTCGGCTTCCGGCCAACAGTCTGGCGGTATGCGCGCGAGCTTGGACTTGCCGGAGACGTTCGCAACGACGCTCGCGGCGTCCTGATCCGCACGCTGGGCGGACAAGCCGAGATCGCGGCGCTGATTGAGCGGATCACGCGCGAACCGCCGCCGCTCGCCCGCATCGATGGAATCGATACTCAGCCGTGCGATGCCGAACTATCGAAGGATTTCACTATTGGTGAGAGTGCTGGCGGCGATGCCCATACGCAGGTCGCCCCTGACGCCATGATTTGCGCGGCCTGCGCCGACGAGATCACCAGCCCGTTTGGACGCCGCTATCGTTATCCCTTTACTAATTGCACCCATTGCGGGCCGCGTCTCAGCATCGTCAACGCCATTCCCTATGATCGTGCCCACACCACGATGGCGCTATTTGCGATGTGTCCGGCGTGTTGCGCGGAATACGATGACCCCGCGGATCGCCGCTTTCACGCCGAGGCCATCGCTTGCCATGCATGTGGTCCGAAGGCGAGGCTGGTGCGGTTTGACGGGCGGCCGTTCGGCTTCGACCAGTTCTCGATGATGGACGACGTGGATGCCGCGTGCGGTCTGATGAAAAACGGCGAGATTGTCGCCATCAAGGGCATCGGCGGCTATCAACTGGCGTGCGACGCCACCAAGGCCGATGTAGTGGCAAAGCTGCGGCAACTAAAACGGCGCGACGCCAAGCCATTCGCGCTGATGGCGCGCGACCTCGATGTGATCAGGCGCTACTGCAGCATCAGCTCTGAAGAGGCAACCCTGCTGACGCGGGCGTCCGCGCCGATTGTCTTGCTGCGCGCCGACGGTCCCGAGAGATTGCCGGAGACGGTTGCGCCGGGTCTGACAACGCTCGGGTTCATGCTGCCGACCACACCGATGCATCTGCTGATGCTGCGGCGAATGGCGAGGCCGGTGGTGATGACCAGCGGCAACGTGTCCGACGAGCCGCAGGTGATCTGTGACGACGAGGCACGCGAACGGATAGGGAGCATAGCAACATATGGTCTGATGCATGATCGCGAGATCGCCAACCGGATCGATGATTCCGTGGCGCGCGTGATTGGCGGACGGGTTCGTATTCTGCGCCGCTCGCGAGGCTATGCGCCGGAGCCGATCATCCTGCCTCAAGGATTTGAGGCTGCCCCAGAACTGCTGGCGATGGGCGGCGAGCTGAAAGCGACGTTCTGTCTGGTCAAGGATGGCACTGCGATTCTGTCGCAGCATCAGGGCGATCTCGAGGATGTGCGGACCTACGACGACTATCGCAAGAACCTCACGCTCTACACGCAGCTGTTTGATCATAAGCCGGCAGCGCTCGTGGCCGATCTTCATCCGGAATATCTTTCGTCAAAGCTGGCGCGGGAGCGGGCGGCCTCCGACGGGTTACCGTTGATCGAAGTGCAGCATCATCACGCGCATATTGCATCGTGTCTGGCGGAAAATGGCTACCCGCTCGACGCCCCGGCCGTTCTCGGCATTGCAATCGATGGTCTGGGCTGGGGCGGCGACGATACATTGTGGGGCGGGGAATTCCTGCTTGCCGATTACAGGCGCTATCAACGGCTCGGCACATTCAAGCCGGTCGCGATGCCCGGCGGCGCGCAGGCCGTGCGCGAACCGTGGCGCAATCTCTACGCCCATCTGATGGCCGAGATGAAATGGCCGGAGTTCACCATGAACTTCGAAGACCTCGCGTTGCACGGCTATCTCGCCGGCAAGCCACGCGCGACCATCGATGCCATGATCACAAACGGCATCAATGCGCCACCGGCATCGTCGTGCGGCCGGCTGTTCGACGCGGTTGCCGCGGCGCTGGATATTTGCCGTGAACGGCAGGCCTATGAAGGCGAAGCGGCGGCGCGGCTGGAAGCGATCGCCGATGAAGATACGCTGCGTTACGAGGACGATACGCTCGCTTATCCGCTGTCGATTCCGAATCTCCGCGGTTCGGGACTGCCCTACATCGAACCGCTTGCGATGTGGAGCGCGGTGCTCGGCGATCTCATCCTGAAGACACCCGCGGCGGTGATGGCGGCGCGATTCCAAAGGGGCCTCGCGAAATCGATCGGCGCGATGGCCCGGAAGCTCGCCGGCGATGACGATGACGGGCAGCCGCGGCGCTTCACGACGGTAGCGTTGTCGGGTGGTTGCTTCCAGAACCGGATTCTGTTCGAGGAGGTCAGCCGCCGCCTTGAACAGGCAAACTTCAATGTCCTGTCGCACGCGCAGGTTCCTGCCAACGATGGCGGGCTTGCCCTTGGCCAGGCGGCCATCGGTGCGGCGCATCTGATTGATCAGAAGAAAAAGACAATGGAAGGAAACGTGTCATGTGTCTCGGTATTCCCGGCCGGATCGTAAAGATCGACGATCCGGCGAAAAAGCTTGCGACGGTTGATGTCGGCGGCGTCAAGCGGGTGATCAACATCGCTTGTATCGTCAATGAAGACCATCCGGTCGATTCCTGCGTCGGTGACTGGGTGCTGGTTCACGTCGGCTTCGCCATGAGCAGGATCAATGAGGAAGAAGCGGCGCAGACCTTGAAGATTCTGACCGAACTCGGCGAGGCGCAGGCTGAGATCGAGGCCATGAGGTTGTCGGCCGCCGAATAGGAGTGTCACACCATGTCCAGCGAAAGCGATCTAAAGGCACTCTATCCATTTTTGCATGGACAGCCGCAGGCGCCGGCGCGTCTCGATGCGGCGTTGCTGCATTCAGTCGAAGAGAAAGCTCGAGATTCCCGCGACACCAATACCCGGTTTTTCGGCGAGCAAGGGTCTGTCCTGGTTGCAGCGGCCAAGGCGCTGGCAGAGGTCTACCGGCGGGGTGGCCGGTTGTTCTCGATGGGTAATGGCGGCTCGAGCTGCGACGCATCCCACATTGCCGTGGAATTCGTCCACCCGATCACCGCGGGCCGCCCGGCGCTCGCCGCGACCAATCTGGTCGCCGATCTCGCGATGATCTCGGCAGTCGGCAACGATCTTGGCTTCGAGCATGTATTTGTCCGCCAATTGCTGGCGCAAGCCGACCGTGGCGACGCGCTGATTGGCATATCCACCAGCGGTAATTCCTCCAACCTGATGGCGGCGTTCGCCAAGGCCAAGGAGATGGGCATCGTCACGATCGGGCTTACCGGCGGTGATGGTGGAAAGATGACGTCTTCGGGACTGGTCGATTTCTGCCTAGTGGTGCCGTCGACATCGATCCACCGCATCCAGGAATGTCATGTCGCCGCTTATCATATTCTCTGGGATCTCGTGCATACGCTGCTGGCGGATGACCGCGGATCGGCAACCACCAAGGGGGCCGCGGCATGAAGTATCTCGACGAATTTCGCGATGGCGAGAAGGCGCGTTTCCTGATCAAGGAAATCGAGACGCTGGTGTCGGGCATGACGCTGCCGGCGGATCGGCCGATCTACCTCATGGAAGTTTGCGGCGGTCACACGCACTCGATTTTCCGCTATGGCCTCGAAGGCATGCTGCCCAAGGAGATCGAACTGATTCATGGGCCGGGCTGCCCGGTTTGCGTTCTGCCCATGGGCCGGGTCGATGACTGTGTGTCGATCGCAGAAAATCCGAAAGTGATCTTTGCGACATTCGGCGACGCGATGCGGGTGCCTGGATCAAAGAAGAGTCTGCTGCAAGCCAAGGCCGAAGGCGCTGACGTCAGGATGGTTTACTCGCCGATGGATGCGCTCGCTCTGGCACGCAAGAATCCCGATCGCGAAGTGGTGTTCTTCGGGCTTGGTTTCGAAACCACGATGCCATCGACCGCGCTGACCATTTTGCAGGCGGAAGCCGACGGCGTCGCCAATTTTTCGGTGTTCTGCAATCACATCACGATCGTTCCCACCATCAAGGCGATTCTCGACAGCCCGGGTCTGCAACTCGATGGCTTCCTCGGACCGGGCCATGTCTCGATGGTAATCGGCACCGCGCCCTATGAATTCATCGCGAATTTCTACAAGAAGCCGATGGTGGTCGCGGGCTTCGAACCGCTCGATATCCTGCAATCGATCTGGATGGTCCTCAAGCAGATCAAGGAAGGACGAAGCGAGATCGAGAATCAGTACGCCCGGATCGTGCCCGACGGCGGCAACGCGGCTGCGCTGAGCGCGGTCTCCCGCGTTTATGAGCTGCGGGAATTCTTTGAGTGGCGCGGGCTCGGCTCGATCGATCACTCGGGAGTCAAATTGCGCGAGGGATATGCACGCTACGACGCGGAGCAAAAGTTCGCGATTCCCAATCTGAAGATCGCCGATCCGAAGTCGTGCCAGTGCGGCGAGGTTCTGAAGGGCGTGATCAAGCCTTGGCAATGCAAGGTATTTGGCTCGGCGTGCACTCCCGAAACTCCGCTCGGTGCCTTGATGGTGTCGTCTGAAGGCGCCTGTGCCGCTTACTATCAGTACGGCGGCGTCAAGCGTTACAAGGAGGCGGTATGAACGTCGCGCCGTTCATCAATACCGGCATCCACACGCGCAAGCTGGGTAAGGTCAATGTCCAGACTGTGACACTTGCCCATGGCGGTGGCGGCAAGGCGATGAAGGACCTGATCGACGATGTATTCGTCGCGGCGTTCGACAATCGCGTGCTGGCGCCACTGGAAGATCAGGCGCGATTCGATCTGAACGAGCTCGCCGCTCATGGCGACCGGCTGGCGTTTACGACCGATTCCTTCGTTGTCGATCCGATATTCTTCCCAGGCGGGGATATCGGCAAGCTCGCGGTGTGCGGAACGGTCAACGATCTCGCGGTTGGCGGCGCGACGCCGCTCTATTTGTCCTGCGCCGTTATCATCGAGGAAGGCTTGAGCGTGGATGTGCTCCGCCAGGTCGCACGCTCGATGGCAACCACGGCGAGGGAGGCCGGTGTCCATATCGTAACCGGTGATACCAAAGTGGTGCAGCGCGGAGCATGCGACAAACTTTTTATCACCACCACCGGAATCGGCGTGATCCGCAAGGATCGTGTGTTGGGCGTCGACAATGCGAAGCACGGCGATGTCGTGCTGGTCAACGGGCTGCTTGGCGATCACGGAGCGGCCATTCTGTGCGCCCGAGGTGACATGGAGCTCGACACCCTGATCGAGACTGATTGCGCCTGTCTTCATGGCCTGATCGAGGCTATTTTGGCGGCCGCGCCCGGCATTCGGTTTATGCGGGATGCCACACGCGGCGGTCTCGCCACGGTGCTCAATGAGATCGCCGACGCATCCCAGGTTGCCATCGAGATCGACGAGGTGTCCACACCGATCCGCGAAGAGGTCAAGGCCTTCTGCGAAATCCTCGGACTTGATCCGCTGTATCTCGCCAACGAAGGAAAGATCGTGGTGATTGCGCCTCCCGAGCAGGCCGGTGCCGCACTTGCAGCAATGCGCACGCACCCGTTGGGCGTTGGCGCCTGCATGATCGGCCGGGTCGGTCAAGGCGAGGCCGGGCGCGTGACCATGCGCACGGTGTTTGGCGGCCGCCGGATCGTCGACATGCTGGTGGGCGAGCAATTGCCCAGAATTTGCTGACGAGGCTGCGATGCATGAACTCGGCATTACCCGCAACATCGTCGCCATCGTCAGCGATGCCGCAAAGGGCCGCCGGGTCCGGCGGGTCAATCTCGATGTCGGGAAATTATCAGGCGTTATGGCAGACGCGATCGCGTTCTGCTTCGAAACCGTAGCCAGAGGTACGCTGCTTGAAGACGCAACGCTGGAGATCAGGCGGATCGACGGCCGTGCCCGCTGCGAGGCCTGCGCAACAGAATTCGCGACGGAAACGCTGTTCACGCCGTGTGCGTGTGGCTCCCGTCAAGTCACGCGCCTGCAAGGCGAGGAATTGAAAATCAAGAGTATGGAACTTGAAGCGGAGATCGCCTGATGTGCGGACATTGCGGATGCAGCAGCAAAAACACCGTCAGCATCACCAACCTTCAAACCGGAAAGGAGATCGCCATGAGCGGCCGTTCCGACGACAAGGATCACTCCCACGAGCATGACCACATCCATCCGGATGGCACCCGACATAGCCACGGCCATGCGCACGGACATGAGCATGATCACGGCCATGACCACGCTCACGATCATGTGCACGCTGACGGGACGCGACATAGCCACGGCCACGGTCATGATGACGGCGAGCATGGCCACAGCCATGATCCGCAACATCAGCACAGCCACGAACATGCTCATACTGATGGCACGCGCCATAGCCACGATCATGATCACGGGCACCAGCATCATCATGACCGCCAGAATGAGCACGTGCATGCGGACGGGACGCGGCATACTCACAATCACGACGATCATGATGGCCATACCCATGAGCATCATGACCACAGTCACGGCACCGCCGATACTCTTGTCGAGCTGGAGACGCGCATCCTCGCCAGGAACGATGCGCTGGCGGCCAAGAACCGGGCATGGTTTGCGGGCAGGGAGATTCTTGCGCTCAACCTTGTGAGCTCCCCCGGAGCCGGCAAGACGACGCTATTGGAGCGCACCATACGCGATCTGAAAGCTGAATTGAAAATCTTTGTGATCGAGGGCGATCAGGCGACGGCCAACGACGGCGAGCGGATAAGAGCCGCCGGAGCGCCCGCGGTTCAGGTCAATACAGGCACTGGATGCCATCTCGAAGCCGACATGGTTGCGCGCGGACTGAACGAACTCAAACCAGCCACCGGATCGGTCGTGATGATCGAAAATGTCGGCAACCTCGTGTGTCCGGCCCTGTTCGATCTCGGTGAGCGCGCCAAGGTCGTCATCCTCTCGGTAACTGAGGGAGAGGACAAGCCGCTGAAGTATCCACACATGTTCCGTGCTGCGGACGTCATGATCCTCAACAAGACTGACCTGTTGCCGCACGTCGATTTCGACGTGTCCCGCGCCATTGCCTATGCGCGTCAGGTCAATCCGGGTATCACGATCTTGCAGGTTTCGGCTCGGAACGGCGAAGGCCTGTCAAGCTGGTATGGCTGGCTTCGAAAAGAAATCAGTAAAGCCCGCGAAGCGGCATTTGCGTAGCAACTATTGTTCGTCCAGTGAGCCGGTGTAGATATGTTCGGGATTCTGGGGCTTGGCTTTCTGCTCGGAATGCAGCATGCGCTGGAGGCCGACCATATTGCCGCAGTATCCAGCGTGGCCGCACGGCGAAGTAACGTTTCAGACATCATCAAGCACGGCCTGACCTGGGGGCTAGGCCATACCTTGACGCTGTTTGTCTTCACCGGCGCTGCGATCTTGCTGGGTCATGCGATTCCGGACAATCTCGCCCGGCCGATGGAAACCGCCGTCGGTGTCATGCTGGTTGGTCTCGGCGCCAATGTGCTTTGGCGGCTCTGGCGCGATCGTGTCCACTTTCACCAGCACGGACATGGCGACGGAACGCATCACGTTCATGTCCATAGCCATGTCAACGAGAAAGGCCCGCATCAACGGAATGCCCATGCGCATGAGCATGGATTTCGCTGGCGCTCATTGTTTGTCGGGTTGATGCATGGCATGGCCGGTTCGGCAGCATTGCTGGTTCTCGCTGCGTCGCAGGCCGCCAGTTATTTCTATGGGATGCTCTATGTGGTCCTGTTCGGCATCGGATCGATGCTGGGGATGGCCGCTCTTTCAACGATCATCGCCGTGCCGCTCGCCGCATCGGCACGGCGTTTGACCTGGGCCAATCGCTCAATCCAGGGTGTGATCGGTATCGTCACGATCGGGATAGGCATTCTCACAGTCTACACGACAGTCTCATAATTCGATTCATGTCATTACGCAGCGGCTTTTTTTCGGTTAGCGTCGAGCCGACTGTCCACCAGCGTCACGATCCCATCCAATACAGGATGGCGCATCTGCAACTGCTGCGCGACGAGTTGAACGAGTTTGTCGGCACGTTCAATGTTGGGCGCGCCATTATTGAGAGCGCGGGCGGCCGATGCCGGTCGAGACAGACTTTCCGCAGCGGCAGCATATTTATCGAACGGCACCATATCCGTTCGATCTGCGCCGAGCGCGACGCAAACGTCTACGACGAAATTGTAGACCGAACGGGATTCTTCAAGATTAGAATGGACGGCTTCTTTGGCTGTCCGCATCCCATCGCGAGTGATGCAGCGATAGTTGCCGGCCATCAGCATGGCCCATTTGGCGAGCGGTACGAAAATCGATTCATGGAATCTCAGTTTGACGGGCAACTCGATTTTGCCTTCCGGAGAATCGAAGCGCACGGCATCGATGTCTCTCTCAAGTACGCGAAGTATGTCGTTGCTCTTTTCGTCGTCGAACCGTGCAACCTTGAAGTTGGTCGGCAACGTGACCTGCAGGACGTTTACTTTTTCTTCCGGCGGACGGACCGCTTGCGGATCCGGGCTGCAAAGCGTCAGAGCGCCCGGCTCGAAATTATCCCAGACAGAATGATTAGTGTACGCGGGTTTTAGTTTTTCTGCGTCGAGTCCGGGAATTCGCTTCATGTAAGGTAGCGGCGGCATGTTCATGATCGACATGCAGGGGATGCGGGATTTCGCGACTGCATCGAGCAAGTCTCTGACGCCGGGCGAACCATACTGTGGCTCCTGCATTGCGAGACCGATCAGATCAAAGTCTTTGGGATTCACATCTGCGGGACCCGCCGCCGAAACCTTGCCAGGCAATTTTCTCGAATCGATCTCGATCGGATCCTTGCGTCCTTTGATCGGCATCCGGACTCGGAATCCTTCAGCATTTATCAAATCTGCTTCTGCAGGAAGACACACCAATGTCACGTTGTGGCCGCCAAACATCATCTTCGACGCCAGCAGCGAGCCATATGAGGCGCCCAGAATGAGAATGTTGCAGTGAGACATTTGCTGCTCCGTGTGAAGTCTTCGCGAATGCTTTCCGCCTCGAACGGACAGATGCATTACCGCTATAAACAGAGCGGAGCGGACAACGAAGTACGGTCGTTGGCTATCAATTAATCGACAGGCCCGAGTGACTCTTTCAGGATTGTCTTGTTCCTGATCAGAAAACGGCCTTTGACGATGGATATCGCGCCCTTCTTTTGAAATTGTCCGAGAGCGTTGTTGACCCATTGCCGGCTGACGCCGATCATTTTCGCCAGATCAGATTGCGTGAACGTATAGCGGATCAGCAGTCCGTCTTCGGTCTCTGCTCCGTAGGCGGTCCCGAGACCCAAGAGCAGGATGCCGAGTCGCCCTTCGACCGACTGTGTGCCCATCATCTGAAGGAGTAATGAAAACCAATGAATCTTGAAGCTCAAGGCGTCCAGCATCGCGACCGCGAGCGTCGGTATGCGAAGCGCGAGTTCTCTCAGGTTTTTCCCTGAAATCGCGAGCACATCGGTGGGTTCGACGGCATAGCCCGACCACAAGTAGGTCGTATCATCGTTGATGAAGTAGGGGCCGCCGACAATGTCACCTTTCGACCAATAGGCGACAGTGTATTCTTTGCTATTGTGCGAGAGATAGGAGGATCGGATCACTCCACGTAATATGAAATAGGTGTGATTATGCATCGTCCCTTGTGAGTGGACGAGATCTCCACTGCGATATTTTTTTATCGTGCCGTGCTTCATGAGATCCTCGCGCTCAAGCGCGCCGAGGTTTCCAAGAATGTCCTCCCGCCGACTCAAGCGATCCAGCACGTCCCGAAACGCCGGGGTCGTTGTCTGGCTATCACATACGCGTGGCCGCATTCTGGTACTCGTGGGTGGATCGTAACGACCAAGGCGTCCTGATCACTTGCATTTTAGCTTGAACGTCTATGCCACCGATACACAATAACATACATCACAGGCGCATTCGGCTCTGGTCGTCGGATGCAGGGGGCCGCGCCAGCGTGGTAGGAACTCCGCACCACCTTTTTCGATCGTTTTGTGAATCCTAGTCCAAATTCGGTCCCGGGTTGTCAACTGAGAGACAGTCATGGGCACTCCCGCCCCGTATATTCCTCGCTGAAACGGTTGAGTTGCGTAAGGGATATCGGGAGCCGAAAATGCCTCGTTTTGAAGACCTTGATCCGGACTCGCAGGAGTTTTTCTCGAATTTTCAATGTCGCGACGATGGTGCACCGCCGTGGACGCCTCTGCAGAAGCCTTTGAGCGAGTGCAAAGTCGCGATTGTAACGTCCTCCGGCTTGATTCGGAAAAGCGACAAGCCATTCGATCTCAGCAATCCGGAAGGTGACACCAGCTATCGTGTGATTCCGTCCGACATCAATCCGCGTGAACTAACCTTCTCGCACACCAGCACAAATTGGGATCGCACCGGATTTGCGATGGACGTGAATGTTATATTTCCGATCGATCGCTTGAAGGAGCTCGTGGAAGAGGGTGTCATCGGATCTTTGGCCGACAAATATTTCGCGTTCATGGGTGCGATCTTTAACACCGAGCCATTGATAGAGAACTCGGCTCCCGATGTCGGCAAGCAGCTCAAGGACGCCGGTGTCGATATCGCGCTTATGGTGCCTACTTGACCGCTCTGTCCTCACACCGTGAGTGTGATCCAGCGTCAGATAGAAGCCCAAGGCGTCACAACTGTTTCTATCAGCCTGTTTCGGCCGTTTGCCGAAAAGGTTAAACCGCCGCGTGCTTTGTGGGTGCCGTTTCCCTTCGGTCGACCCCTTGGGGCTCCCAACAATAAGTCCATACAGCGCAAAGTCATTTTTGCGATGCTCGATTTGCTGAATCGAAAAGAAGGGCCCGTACTCGAGGATCTTGTGCTCGATGCGAGCGAGGATCACCTCGACGCGCGTCATCAAAAGGTCGGTCAGAATTGCAGCGCCAAGGGATGTAATTTCGACGACGCTCTTTCAAGCGAAGAGCCTGCAGGCCCCCCGGAGATCGCGCTGTATGATGGTGACTTTTCCAGCGTGTCTGCCGAGATTGCATCGCTGAAGCGTCATCATGAAACGTATCTGGAGAAATATCAGGGGCGCACGCAGGTCGGATATTCAGGCGTGTCTTCGGACACGATCGTAAAAGCGGCACAAAATCTAAATGACTACGTGAACAAGAGACAGCTCGCGATACCGTTGCCGGAGCAGGATTCTGCGGTCGCCCAGAATGCGTTTGTCCGTCTGTGTGCGGACGATCTGAAGGCCTATTATCTCGAGTCGCGGTTGGCTGAGAAGAGCGGCGTGGGTGCGGAGAATTCGACGCAGTACAATGACTGGCTCTGGTACGAGACAAAAATCGGGAGCCTGATCGTTGCAGCGCGTGGACGTGTGATCGAAACGACGGATACGAAGAGAGATCCGAACTGGATGATTGCGCGGGCTATGGTCCCGCGCGGTTATGGAGAAAGCGGCTACACGATGGTCGCAAAAAGCAAGGTCGAAGGCTAATTGCCAGGGAGGAAGTCCAAATGGATATCGTCGTTTATCATGGCAACAACTGCAATGCGTGCCACGAGGAGATGGAATATCTGAAATACAACAACGTGAATTTTACTCCAAAGAATGTTCACGACAGCGCCGATGCGCGCAAGGAACTGATGGCGCTGGGATCGAAGACAATACCGACCACAGTTGTCGATGGCGAAGTCATCGTTGGGTTCGAAATCGATCGGATCAAGGAACTCATCGGCCTCTAATATGCATTGAGGAAAAATTCTAATCCCGAGCCCGATTATTTTGGAGCGATAAAATGGCCATCAAGGCGCTGGTATTCGATGCGTACGGGACGCTCTACGATGTGCAGACCGTGTCTGCGGTGACCGACAAAGCCTTCCCCGGTTACGGAGACTACATCACCCAAGTCTGGCGTATGAAGCAGCTCGAATACACCTGGCTGCGAACGATGATGGGAGACTATCAAGACTTCTGGACAATCACGCGCGATGCACTCGCGTACACGCTCAAGACGATCGGGCTGGAGGCAGATCAAAAGCATTTTGATCAAATCGCCGAAGCCTACAACAACCTTGAGCCATATCCCGACGCCAAGGAAGCGCTGACCGCGTTGAAGGGCTATCGGTTGGCGATTCTTTCAAACGGCAATCCCGGAATGCTGAATGCGCTCACACGTAACAGCGGATTGGACAAGTACCTCGAGGCCTGTATCAGTGTTGATTCAATGAAGGCATTCAAGCCGGACCCGCGCGCGTATGAACCGGTGCACAAACAAATGGGGCTTGCTCCCGACGAAGTTCTTTTCGTCTCGTCGAATGGATTCGATGTGAGTGGTGCCAAGCGCTTCGGGTTTCGCGTTGCCCGCATCGAACGAGTAACACCCGTGGCGCTCAACGAAGAAATCCGCTCATCTACGGTGATCGGGCCGAAAACCATGTTCAAGGCGACACGCATGCAAATCGAAGGCATCGGGCATGGACCGGACTTCGTCGTGTCGTCGTTGCGGCAATTGCCGGAAGTGCTTGCTACGTTAACGAAATCGGCCGCTTGATTTGGCTCTACCCTCTGTTTGTTGAGTAGCAAGGTTTGTACGCAACATGGATCCATTGCGCAAACACAAGCCGTTGCGAAAGATCGCGGCTTTGCGCTGTCGCCAAGGAACGCTTGCAAGAAACGCCTGCAGCGTCGTGCTGGTTACGATATTCAAACTGATCCACGCCGCGAAAGATTTCTGATCTATCCTGCAATTCCAGGATAGCGGGTGCGGCGAAAGAAAATGTCACTGCATGTGTCAAAAATTTGACAGTCTGAACCTGGATCATCGGTGAAAGTGGGAAGTCTGAAGGACAGCGGAAATATGTTGCATTCGAAGCTCACGATCGTCGGTTCGGGCCCAGCCGGATATACCGCGGCATTGTATGCCGCACGTGCGAACCTCAAACCTCGGCTAATTACGGGATTCGCCCGCGGCGGCCAGTTGATGACAACGACCGACGTGGACAACTGGCCGGCGGATCCCGATGGCGTTCAGGGTCCTGCGCTCATGAAGCGATTTCATGAGCATGCGGAGCGCTTTGGCACCGAGATGATAACGGATCAGATCGTATCGGTAGATGTTCTGTCGCGGCCTATCGTCCTGCGAAGTGCGAAAAATACCTACACCTGCGATGCATTGATCATCGCGACGGGCGCGTCGGCGATATATCTCGGCCTTCCATCGGAACAGGCCTATCTCGGTCGCGGAGTCTCAGGATGTGCAACATGCGACGGCTTTTTTTATAAAGACGAGGATGTCTGCGTGATCGGCGGCGGCAACACCGCCGTCGAGGAGGCGCTTTATCTATCTCATATCGCCAAGCACGTGACGATCATCCATCGGCGCGACCAGTTCAAGTCTGAGGCGGTTTTGTACGATCGACTTTGTGCCCAAGAACGGGCTGGCCATATTACAATCGTGCGGGACTCGATTTTGCACGAGGTCCTTGGAAATGAAAAAGACGTCACCGGCGTCACAATCCATAATATCAAGACCGGTGCGAAGTCTCAAATCGATGTTCGCGGTGTTTTCATCGCCATTGGTCATCGGCCCAATACTGAAATCTTCAGGGGCCAGCTTAACATGACGCCGAATGGCTATATCGTCACGCGCGCCGGATCCAATGGCGGTGTGACCACTACAAGCGTTGCGGGCGTGTTCGCGGCTGGGGACGTTCAAGATCACGTCTATCGGCAGGCAATCACAAGCGCAGGAACAGGATGTATGGCCGCCCTCGACGCGGAAAAATATCTTGCCGCGCTGAAGGTGAACGAATTCGCAGAGACAGTGGCAATCGCTTCGTAGCGATCGAAGTAATTTGGTTCGGCAAATTGCCGATCTATCGACCGAACGCGAATATTCGGAGGACGTGAGTGAACTGAACAAGTCAAACAGATAGCTGCGTTAAAAAAATATAATCAATGAGCAAGCCAAAATGCGCAGCAGGAGGAGATAAAATGGACGCGAGGGTATCTTCAGCGAAACCAGTTCCTGCATTGACGCATTTTGCGCCAAACGACTGGTCAAAAGCCTACAACAACGCAAGTTTCCAGCATCTGGTGCAGTTCAAACGAAACCGCATCAGGCCTGCTGTGCTCATCTATTTCCTGACATACCTGATGTTGTCATGTTTGGCGGGCTTCGCGCCAAACTTGATGGCCATCAAGTTGATTGGCTCGTTTTCGCTGGGATATGCATTCATTCTGTTCACGTATTTCACTGCGTGGGCCGTTGCCTTCTGGTATGTGCGCGTCGCTGACGCCGAGTTTGATCCGCTTATGAAGACTGCGATCGAATCCATTGAGATGGAAGGATCCTCGCGATGAGCATGATCACTATTGGCATGTTCGGCGCGGTCATTGTGCTGACGCTGATCATCACCTATTGGGCGGCCAAGCGAACTCGCACAACCAGCGAGTTCTACGCGGCTGGCCGCAGCCTGACCGCTCCGCAAAACGGGTTGGCGCTGGCCGGGGATTGGTGCAGCGCTGCTGCCTTCCTTGGGTTCACTGGTTTGACAGCCTTATACGGGATGGACGGAGCTTTATACGCCGTCGGGCCGTTGGTTGCGTTCTGCACGGCTCTTCTGATGTTCGCCGAGCCATTGAGAAATGCCGGAAAATTCACTCTCGGCGATATTGTTCAGTGCCGGATGAAGAGCCGTACTGCAGTTGTGACGGCGGCAATCGGAGTCATCGCCGTCAACTTAGCGTATCTCGTACCCCAGATGGCCGGTGCGGGCGTTCTGATCAAGCTGCTTCTTGGAATCCCCTACGACATCTCCGTCGCTTTTGTGGGCATTGCCATGATTGTCTATGTCGCTTTCGGCGGGATGCTAGCTACGACATGGGTTCAGATCATCAAGGCCATCTTGCTGATCTCGGCCGGCGTCGTCGTGATGTTTTTCTGCCTCAAGGCTGTCGGCTTCAACCTCATCGAGTATTTTAATCTCGCGGAGAGTGAGCGCGGTGCCAAATTTCTGCAGGCAGGAAACTACCTGAAAAATCCTTTTGACCAGGT
This sequence comes from Hyphomicrobiales bacterium, assembly GCA_021732625.1. Classification (GTDB taxonomy): domain Bacteria; phylum Pseudomonadota; class Alphaproteobacteria; order Rhizobiales; family Xanthobacteraceae; genus SG-bin9. Next base: position 14,748 of record JAKFUP010000052.1, on the reverse strand, counting down.
TTCCCTCGGACTCAGCTATCTTTGCGGGATTATTGGGCTGCCCCATGTCATGACGAGATTTTACACCGTTCCTGACGCAGGCACGGCTCGTCGATCCGTCATATGGGTGATGGTCATCGCTGGCTCGTTCTTCATCGCCACGGCTATATTTGGCCTGGCGGCTGCCCACTTCGTCGGTGCGGATGCCATTCGCGCGGCGGATAAAGGAGGCAATCTGGCATTGCCGCTTTTGGCGCAGTATCTTGGCGGTGGCGTGAACTCCTTAGGCGGAGACATGATGCTCGGCTTTGTGTCGGCAGTGGCGGTTGCCACAATTCTTGCTACGGTCGCGGGATTGACGCTCGCAACGTCCGGCGCGGTGGCTCACGATATCTATGTGACCGCCATCAAAGGCGGCCATGTCGAGGAGCGCTATCAGGTGCGGGTTGCTCGAATGTCGGTGCTTCTTGTCGGCATTCTGGCGACGCTCCTGGGTATCGCTGCTCAGGGCGTAAATGTCGCGGTACTCGTCATTTTGGGGTTCTCGATCGCAGCGAGCGCCAACTTCCCTGTCGTCGCGTTGTCACTGTTCTGGCGACGCTTCAACACCGGAGGTGTGATCGGAGCGGTGACGGTCGGCCTGATAAGCTCCATCACGCTTGCTTTGATCGGCCCGGCGTTCTTGGGGCCGAACGCATGGTCTCCTCTGGTCGTTCCGACGATTGTGACAATGCCGCTGGGATTTCTTGGCGCCATCGTGGGATCGCTGATCGCCGGATCCGATCGAGAAAGTGAGCGGCGTTTTGAAGAAGTGAGCGTACGTGCGCATACAGGACTTGGAGCAGAAGTCTAATTTTTCAGAGCAAACAAACGGTGGCCGATCGCGCATTGCGGTCGGCCACTGTGCTACTGAAAATATTTTGCGTGCAGGATCGATACTAGAAGATCTCTTTATTCGTTCGCATTAACTGTGGCATTTTCCCACGCGTAGGGGCGCCCTAGATTGCTTGTGAAGTTGCAAAGTGTTGCGAGACTAATTCCCAAAATTAATTCGATCACGTCGGATTCGCTGAATCCGGCAGAGTAGAATTCACGCAACTCTTCAGAAATCGGAGATGATAGGAGCCTCATCGAAACGGCCGTGACCAAATTATCTCGTCCGCCTAGCAACCATTTCGAGCTGAAACAGGATTTAGGTTCACCGCTCCAATTCTTCAATCCCATCGACATCATTGGTGTGAGGAAAGGGGCCAGCGCGTGGCTGTCCACAGCGGTTGTTGACAAAGCAGACATCGTTATAAAAATTGCTGCGCAACAAAAGCACTGAAAGAAAAAGATAACTGGTCGAGGCTTTGGATGTTGAGCGGTCAACGGCAAACTCGGACCGCACCAGAAGTCATGTCGATTAGTTGACAGGCGGCCGATGCTTCGAGCGCGATATTACCTGTGTGCTCGCAGGTATACCGCTCAGACACGTGGCCCGTCAGGTGGCTCATCAAACGACGGTTGCGGAAGCACTTAAGACCGGTGCGTATCTCGTGATTTTTTCGGGCGATGAACCGCTGGTCCGACCGCAAAAAGATGCCGGTGCCGGGATCGTCATCAGAAGTGCTACGAAGCGCGCCCTCGAGTGTCGTTTTCCCGAGCGTTGTCCATGATTGTCGGTACGGCGGGCCATATCGATCACGGCAAGACAGCCTTGGTGAGGGCGCTGACAGGCGTCGATACGGACCGCCTCAAGGAAGAGAAAGAACGAGGTATTTCGATCGATCTGGGCTTCGCTTATCTTTCCGCACCGAATGGAAATACGATTGGCTTCGTCGACGTGCCTGGCCACGAGCGTTTCATCCACAACATGCTCGCTGGTGTGCTTGGGGTTGATTTCATCGTTTTCGTTGTCGCGGCCAATGAAGGGGTGAAACCGCAAACCGAGGAACATCTCGCTATTCTCGATCTTCTCGGAGTATCGCGCGGTCTGGTCGCGTTGACGAAGTCGGATCTTGCCAGCGATGCCCAACGTGAAGCGGTGTCGATGGATATGCGCCAACGACTGGTTCATACGACGCTTTCCTCTTTTCCTATAATTTCTGTGTCCAGTATGACAGGCGAAGGCCTGGAAGCGATCCGGCAGGAAATTATGGATGCCGCCGCGAAGCTGGAAAAGATTGAACCAGTCGGACGTTTTCGGCTGGCGGTCGATCGCTGTTTCACGCTCACCGGAATAGGAACCGTTGTCACCGGAACCGCGCTCTCCGGGAGCGCCTCGGTCGGCGACCAGCTAGTTGTCAGTCCATCCGGAATCAAGGCGCAGGTGCGTTCGATACACGCGCAGAATCGCAAAACCACCATTGGAAAAATGGGCGATCGTTGTGCGCTCAATCTGACGGGGGCGAACGTCAGCAAGGAGTCCATATCGCGGGGCGACATGATCATCGACGCTGCGCTTCATTCGCCCACTTCTCGCATTGACGCATATCTTCGGTTGGTCGCGGGCGCAAAGAAGTCGCTGTCGCAATGGATGCCGGTCAAGCTTCACCATGCTGCTACCGAGATAAATGCGCGAATTGTATTGCTTTCGGACCCGTCGCCGTCGCCGGGCCACGATGGCTTTGTTCAATTGGTCCTTGATCGTCCTATCGCGGCCGCTGTCGGTGACCGGTTTGTTATCCGGGACGTTTCAGGCCGGCAGACACTGGGAGGAGGGCATCTTGTCGATCTTCGAGCGCCCGAGCGCCGACGCCGCACACCGCTCCGCATAGAGCAACTCCTTTGCCAGTCCACTGTTTCTGCGCGACAGGCATTGGCCGGACTTCTCGAACTCGCGCCGTACTACGTCGATCTTACCGCATTCGGCCGGGACCGCGTTTTGTCTGCTTCCGAAATCGATGCGCTTGCTGGAGATCTTTCGCTTGTGATGCTGGCGTCGCGCAGTCAAGTGCTTGCATTTTCAGGGGCAGGGGCGGCCCATCTGGAGTCGCTCCTGCTTGAGACACTGGATAGGTTTCATCGCGAAAATCCAGATCTGATTGGCATGGGCTTCGAGCAATTGCGTGTGAAAGTTCAAACTCGCATGCCTGCGGCGGCTTTCAGCAACTTTCTGCAAAGACCGATTCAATCGCGACGTGTCGTAATTGAAGGTTCCTGGGTTCGCCTTGCGACTCATATGTTGAGGTTGACCGGTCCGGACGAAAGAAATTGGCAGCGGATGTTGCCACTCCTAAGCGAGGCACAGAGGTATCGTCCGCCAAAAGTCCGCGAGCTCGGTGAGTTACTGGCCGTAACCGAAGCCGATGTTCGGCGGCTCCTTAAAACGCTCGTAAAAATGGGCAAGGTGCAGGAGGTTTCTCGGGACCATTTCTTCACGCGCGATGCTTTGGCCGAAATACTTGACGTCATCGTTGATATTTCAAAGGCCGAGGGCGGTCGGATTGCAACATCGACGGTTCGGGATCGTCTCGACAATGGACGCAAGATTTCGATAGAGCTTCTTGAGTTTTTCGATCGTCACGCGGTGACGATGCGACGTGGGGATTTCCGTATTCTGAACACTCAGCGACTCGATTTGTTCAAGCGCGGCGGCCCAGGGCATGTGGGGGCCGCTTAGTTGGGAGGAGAAACGTCTCCGGTGGGACGTCCGGACTTCAAATCCGGGAGGGGCTGTCAGACGGTCCTTGGTGGGTTCGACTCCCGCTCTCTTCCGCCAACGACGTCACCAATCCGGCGGCGGCGACGCCAAGACGATGTCGGAGAGCTGCGTCAATGCTATGAAAGGACATCATAACCGGACTGCGATGGTCTCGTCGTGTCAACTAATTTGCACATGCGTTTTACGTTCAGCGATATAAGCCGAATTCGAGTGGACGTGGTAACGCTTACTCAAGGTGCCTGGCGCGAAGTACGAGTGGGGCGCGGCGCGGGACTTACTGAATGACGATTAGCTGCGGTTGCTGTTGGAGGAATGAAGATGACGCAACGTTCCGTGTTGGCCAAATTTCCGCAGGTCGATCACCATCAAGCCTCAGGAGAGCTCGCCGAGGTATATGAAGACATTCACAAAACGCTTCGTCTGCCGTGGGTCGCATTCGGCATCCGCGTGATGTCGCAATTCCCGCACTTTATCCCGAACGCATGGGCGGCTTTGAAGCCAAACATCTCGACCCGTTACGCGGAAGACGGTGCGGATCTGGTGCGCCTCAATTCTATTATTCCTGGCCCTGCCATGCCGAATCCCACGCCTAAGCTCGTCGCTCTTGGCTGGAAAGACGCTGAGATCGCCAAGCTAAAGAGCGCTCTGGATTTGCTCAACTACGGCAATCCAAAATACCTGATCCTCATTACAGCCTTTAACGAGGCGTGGCATGAACGGAACGCTGGCGGCCGCAATGAGGCACCTTTGAAAGGCCGCGACGCGGAGTTGATTCCCTACGGATTGCCAAAGGGGGTTGAGAAATTCGATCTAATCGATCCGAATGAGGCGCCGGTTCGAACGCAAGCTGTCTTGCGTGATATTCGGGATGCTTCATTGCATCACGGGCCCGCAACCGACTACCGAGTCTTGGGCGTTTGGCCAGACTATCTGGAGATTGCACTCAAAGATTCTCTGGCGCCTGTCGCGCTCACCGCGGAATATGAAGAAACAGCGCGGCATATTCGCAAGATAGCCCGTGAACACGTCAAGGGATTCGACAAGTGTGCCGGTGTGGCATGGCGCGATATGACCGACAAGCTTTCGTCCGAGCAGATCGCGGGCTTAACCGGTTTGCTATTTATGTACAATCGCTTTATTGCCGACATCACGATCGCAGTCATCCGGCTGAAGCAAGCCTTTGATGGGCCGATCGATGCGACAGAGAATAAATACACAAATTGATACTGTGTATCGAAATTCTTATCCACGTTAATCAGGGCAACAAAATCAGCTGAGCTGGTAGGTTGATCGAGCTTGTGTGTACCGAAAGTTTTGTGTTTTCGGTACACACACCGCACCAGAAATGCCTGGTTATTTGCCGCCAATTGGAATCGAAACGGACAAGGCCACAAGGGTTCCCTCCGCCTGTGCCGCCTGATCCCGAAACACCAGGACGCCGTTAAGAGCGGCGGACCGCGAATTGGCTTGATTGCGCTTAAGCGTGAGGGTCAGCCCCTCGGAATCCAGGATCACCGGTTGAGGCGCGCCGTCGTCGATGACATCTTCGTCGGCAGGAAAGAAGGTGACATCGCGTAGCTGCCTCGCGTCACCGGTCGCAACACGAAGAGTAATTTTGCCCTCAAAGCTGTTTGCTGTGGTGACGAAGGGATTCGATGTCGGGGTACGGGCAGGTGATGACGCAAATGCCTGCACCGAACTGGGATCGCGCTCGGAAACTGTTCCCACAGGAATCGAGAGGCTGAGGTCAGCTTCTTCGGGAACGCAGATGTCCCCGCAGGCGAGCCAACTCACATGAGCGGAAATCGTCAGATCAGAACCCGGCTGTAAATCTTTCGGCACATCGATCTCTACGGGCAGCAAGGCATCGTCCTTGTAGCCGTAGAACACCACCGGACCAGCGTTGAACCGCTCCGGTGTAGGCCATTCGATCCGGCCAGCCTTGAATCCCGGCGGTAGCGACCACTCGATGGTTGTCGCCAAGCCGGACTCACCCGGGTTAGACCAATAGGTGTGCCAGCCTGGTTGAATTTGCTGCCGCAGCGCCACTCGAAGCGGTTGGCCGGCGACGATATTTCGCGTCTCAGCGATCAGGCTAACCGTGACATGTTGCTGGACGGCCGGCCGGGTCTGCGCATGCGCGATAGTACTGCCCCACAGTGCAACGCCGGAAAGCACGGCGCTGACGATTTCCAGCCGGGCCGGCCGGCGATGACGAAGGTTCGCGTGCATGGGCATCATGCAAGTCTCTTTTTTCAATTCCCTTTGCCCAGGCCATCCAAGGTCGAAATAACCAGTGTTACGGGCGGGCGCGCTTTGAAGCTCTCTTCGTAAAGCTTGGCCTTGATGACGCCGTTTGTGTCGAGAATGAAAATGACCGGCCGCGGGACGCCATAAGGCTTGCTGCCGACCTGATATTGGGGGTCACGCAGTTTATACAAGTCGATCACTTCGGACTTCGGATCGGAAAGAAACGTGTAGGCAATCTGACGTTTGTCCGTGAAGGTTTTGAGAACTTGGGGACTGTCATAAGAAAGAGCCGCAACACGGTAGCCCCGCTTCTCGATCTCGGCGATCCCGCTGTTCATGTCGATCAGCTGCACCTGACAAAATGGGCACCAGTCAGCTGATCGAAAGAACATCAGAACAAGGCCATTCTTGCCCATGAGGTCGGAAAGCGCTCGAGGCTTGCTGTTTTGATCGAGTGGGCTCCCGATATCGGGTGCTTTGGTAGCAATCGGTGGCCCGAGATCTTCCGCAAAAGCGGCAACCGTCGTAATGCCAATAGCGAGGATCGCAGCAGTCACGAAACGAACAATCCCGCGAACGGGTTGAATTGTAATAATCATCGGGTTTCCTTCTCCGGCGTGTCGCTGTGTCGCTGGATGCGGACTGTACAGTCCATAATCATCGGCCAACAAGCAGCCCCACGATCACAATCGTGTTGCGATGCGCTTCGTCGCCACGAACCGCACCCGTTTCGCACTAGAAACCGGCGATTAGTCCGGCGGATGAGCATCGAGACCCGCTGAGCATCGAGACCGCTATGGAGCGCATCGCGTATCCACGGAGAGCTGCTCGAATCTGGATTTGATGTTGATCCATCAAGCGTCGCGACTCACACAGCCGTGCTGGCAGTGGCGATCGTCGGCTATCCCGATTCACGGCTCGGCCAGCGCGCTCAGTGAAGTCGGTATCGATACGATCCTGAGCGAGTCGGGCTGCGCGAAAGCGAGCCTCTACAGCAATTTCAATTCCAAGGCCGATCTGGCGATAGTCTTTTTGGACCGGCGGGAAGGCGACGCGAAATTGCGCGAGCCGGAAAAGTTTGCGCAAGTCCGGCATATGCTGATGAAGGGTTCGATCGTATCGGCCGGCGAAGGAAGCCGCACGCCGCGCGCGAGGCGAAGTACGCTGCGCGGCTTGTTCTCAAAGGCTGGAAGCGCAATGGCCAACGTCGCCTTCCGGGAAACCGGTGACCGCGTCGTTTTTGAGCGACATTATGGGCGTCAAGCGGATCTTCGGCGATGAGCGGCAGTTAAGCAGGCCGCAAGGCGTCGATCAGATCATCAAAATCCATGCGGCGGCGAAAATCCGGATCGACGAAGCGCCGCTTGATGAGCCCGTCCTGCCCGACAACGAACGTCGCGGGAATCGGCAGCAACCAAGCGTCGCCTTGAAAGTCGGGTAGCCGCCCGCCGCGTGGACCCATCATTTGTTCGAGCTCGCTGCCGACCCAGATGGCTAAATTTAACGACAGCGCATAGCCATTGTCGATATCGGTGAGGACCGGAAACTGCGCCGCGCTGTCGGTCTTGAATGCAATCGAGAATTCCTGACGGTCGGGTGTGATAGCCACGACCTGAGCGTTTGCTTGTACGATCACGCTTATGTTTTGCGATATCGCCGCAAGGTTGATCCGGCAGAACGGGCACCAGTGTCCGCGCTGGAAGGTTATGACGGCGGAACCTTCCTGCAAAAGCTCGTCGAGAGTGACGATCCGGCCGCGCTCGTCGGGCAGGGCGAACAGTGGCATTGACTCGCCGACAGCCGGTGCAGTTTCGCCGCAGCCATTGGTCTGCAGGCGAGCGATCATCCGCTCGACGGCGTCTGCGAAATCGGGGTTGATGTCCTTCAGTGCCCGCGCGTAATGCGCCAGACGATCGTTGATCGATCCGTCCATGTCGCGGCAATGATCGAAGGCGTCCTGGAGGCGTTGGCCGACCGTTGCTGCATCCATGAGTTCATGTTCCCGGAGAGAAGGGTTGATGTCGGTTTGAGGTGCTTTGTGTTACTCGGCTGCCAGCGGCAGGGATGTCTCCTGCTCGTGCAGGATGACGCCTGCGAGCGGATCGAACTCGCCTTCCCAAGGCTTGCGCTCCAGAGCTCTCTTGGTATGAATGTAACCAGCGTGCCAACGCTGCTGAATGCCCGACGGACTAAAATCAACATCCTTGGTGTGGTTTTCGCGTTCGAGCTGGGGCGAGAGCAGACGCACCACATGCATGCGGGTCTGGCAGCCATACGCTGCCATCGCCTTGATGGTTTCGCTTTTACGCACGTCCTCAGGCAATCGCGATGCAAGCTCGGTAATAATATGGCGTAACTTGTGAGCCTGTTGCTGGCGTGTGATGTGATTCGCGATCCGGCTCGAATACTGAATGTCCTTCTGCCTGTTTAGAACGTCCGCCATGGTCTGCGGCTCGGGCCCGGTCGGATTCCACATATGTACGGAGAAAACCAGCGAGTCCTTGCGCGGGTTGTCTTCGAACACCGCTTCTGTCGGCGTATTGGAAAGAATGCCACCGTCCCAATAGAGTTGGCCATCGATGCGCACAGGTGGAAACGCGGGCGGCAGCGCGCCGGACGCAAGGATATGTTTGACGCCCAGGTTCGACGTCCGGCTGTCAAAATAACGCATTTCGCTGGTGCATACGTGTGCCGCTCCGACAGTGAGTCTTGGCTTGCATTGGTTGACGAGCGAGAAATCGACCAGCTCAAGCAGCGTTTGCTCGAGTGCCTCAGTCAGATAATAGCCTGCACGGTCCGCACCGATTGGATAATTCAGTCCGGCATGGGCGGAGGCGTTTGGTGTGAAAAAGCCTGGAATGCCTCTCATCAAGGTCGACCAGTATCCGAGCGTATCGTGAAAACCCGGCCACGCGCCCGGAAATGTCCAGAGCGGCTTCTGCTCCATCCGCCTCCAGAAGTCTTCCAGCTGGCTCAGGCGGTTTTCAGGCGCGTTGCCTGCGATGATGCTGGCGTTGATCGCGCCGATCGACGTGCCGATGATCCAGTCCGGCTCGACGCCTGCCTCGTGCAGGGCTTGATAGACGCCGACTTGATAGGAGCCGAGCGCGCCGCCGCCCTGAAGCACCAATACGACCTGACCCGGCAGCTTGCGGTCCGCAAGATGATCTTCGGTTTGATTATCCTGAGTCTGTGTCATATCGGCTCGCTCTTTGTCGGGTTGTCTTGTGCAGTATGGCGGCTATTAAGGTTCAATGCGCCGTCCAGCCGCCATCGACCGGAAGCGCAATGCCTGTGATCGAGGCAGCTGCTTCGCTCGCCAGGAACACAGTCAGGGCTCCAAGTTCTTCGACGGTCGCGAAGCGCTTGTTGGGCTGCTGCGCCAGCAGAACGTCCCTGATCACTTGCTCGCGCGGAATGCCGTGGGCTTTCGCCTGGCCTTCGATCTGCGCTTCGACCAATGGTGTGTATACGTACCCCGGGCAGATCGCGTTACACGTGATGCCTTCTTCTGCTGTCTCAAGCGCGATCGTCTTGGTCAGGCCGACGACGCCGTGTTTGGCAGCGACGTAGGCCGCTTTGAACGGCGAAGCGACGAGGCCATGAGCGGAAGCGATGTTGATTATGCGGCCATATTTGTTGGCGCGCATCGCGGGCAGGGCCGCGCGCGTCGTGTGAAAGGCCGATGACAGGTTGATGGCAAGAATTGCATTCCACTTCTCGATCGGAAATTGATCGATCGGCGCGACGTGCTGAATACCCGCATTGTTGACGACGATGTCAAGCCGGCCGTATTCGCTCAGCGTTGTCATGATCATGGCGGCAATGGCGTCGGCCTTCGACATGTCGGCGGACGAATAACCGACATCAATGCCGAACTCGGTCTGCAGCTCAGTCTGAACTTTGGCAATATCCTCAGCGTTGCCAAAGCCGTTCAGCACAATGTCCGATCCTGCTGCCGCGAGCGCCCGTGCGATGCCGAGGCCAATGCCACTGGTCGAACCGGTCACGAGCGAGACCTTGCCTTTGAGTGAATTTTGGGCGGCCGCAGCTTGCGGCTTCATCTGGATATTCACGGGACTTCCTTTTCCGCTGGCCAATGGTGGCTGTGTCGCAAAAAATCTGCCCGCCCGTCGCTCGGAACGGAAATGCTCGCTGGCTTCCGTATCGATACGCAGTTGCTATTACGCTTTCGATGGGAATAGGCCCTGTTTTCGGCTAGATATGAGCCATCGACGGGAGTGGCACGGGGCAAAGATCATGGAGATGCATCAGGTTCGCTATTTTCTGGCGGTCGCGCGCATACTCAATTTTACGCGCGCGGCGGACGAGTGCAATGTCACGCAGCCTTCGCTGACGCGCGCGATCAAGCAACTCGAGGCAGAACTTGGCGGCGACCTGTTCCGGCGCGAGCGCCCCGCTGCGCAGCTCACCGAGCTCGGCCAGCGCATGCATCCGCTGCTGAAGCAGTGTTACGAGGCCGCCGCCGGAGCGCGATCTCTCGCGTCGGCATTCAAGAGCGGCGATGTCGGCTCGCTGCGAATCGCGCTGACCGAGGCGGTCGATCTGTCGCTGCTGATTCCGCATCTCGACGAGATCAAGAAGCACTTCAGCGGGCTCGAATTCCGCTTCCTGCGCGGTGGCAGCAAATCGGTCGGCGAATATCTAAAAAATGGCGATGCTGAACTCGGGATTGCTGCGGAGATCGACGATGACTGGGACCGTCTCGATTCCTGGCCGTTGTTCACTGAACGCTTCCAGCTTGCGCTGAATGCGCAGCATCGTCTTGCCAACCGCGACAAGATTTCGTTTGAGGATATTATCGGCGAGCAGATCCTGAAACGCCTCTATTGCGAGTATGCCGAGCGGCTCGACACCAGCTTGCGTGAGCATGATGTTAAGTTCAATCAGGGTCACGAAATTTCGTCCGAGCGTGACTTGATCGAGTTGCTGGAAGCTGACATTGGCATTGCCTTCGTGCCGTGCAGTTCGACGGTCCCGAGCACACTCAAGCGTGCCGATATTGAAGGGCTGGATGCCAAACGCACCGTCCACCTGTTCGGCGTTGCCGGACGGCAGCGCACGGCGGTCGCAGCCGCTGTCATGCGGCTGCTGCGTGGTGCCGACTGGTCGAGATACAATTGAGGGCTTAATTCGCGGCCTTCAGCGCCGCGATCAGGTCGTCGATTTCCATTCGCTTGCGGAAATCCGGATCGAGGTAGCGCGTTTTCACCAGGCCATCCCGCCCGACGATGAACGTAGCCGGAATCGGCATCATCCATGCATCATTGCCATGGAAGCTTGGGATGTCGTTGTACGAAAGGATGTTCTGAATATCGGGACTGAGCCAGATCGCGAGATTGAGCGACAACGCGTAGCCGTTGTCGAGATCCGTCAGTACCGGGAATGGCGCGTTCGAATCATCCTTGAACTGCTTGGCGAACTGCTGACGCTCCGGCGTCACGATCACAACCTGCCCATTGGCTGTGGCAATCCGATCTTGGGCGTGCACCAGTGCGTTCACGTTCAGCCGACAATAAGGGCACCAGTGGCCGCGATGAAACATCACTGCAACCGGACCCTTGGCGCGAAGGGCATCAAGGCGGACAAGCGCTCCGGTTTCGTCAGGAAGCACAAAATCAGGCATCTCCTCGCCATGTTTCGGCGCGCTATCGCTGCCACCGTTCTTGTGTATCCGCGCAACGAGGCGATCGACCGCTTCTGCATACTCGGGGAGTACTTTCAGGCTGGCGGCTGCGTAGGCCGAGAGCCGCTGCTTGAGCGGACCTTCCATATCGCGACAAGCGTCAAACGCTTGCCGGAGGGCTGTGGCGGTCGTTGGTGGCAACATCGTCATTTTCGCTGCTTCGGAGTCTGAGGGCGGTAGGGCGAGTGAGGTCTAAGCGGCGTCGCGTTGGGCAGACTTATGTTTTTGGATCTGGCGGAGACATCTGCATGTCGCGAACGCCAGTAATCAGACGAGTGCCGCGCTGGAACGTGACATAACTCCACATCCAGCTCAGCGCAACGACAAGCCGGTTGCGGAAGCCGATCAGAAAATAGACGTGCGCGACGCACCACAACAGCCACGCAACGAGGCCGGAAAGTTTGACGGTCCCCAGCTCCATGATGGCATGTTTACGGCCGATGGTGGCAAGCGATCCGAAGTCACGGTAGGCAAACGGCTTGTCGTAGGGTTGACCTGCGGCCCGCGCGATCAGTGCTGTTGCGACATAGTATCCCTGCTGCTTGGCGACCGGCGCGACGCCTGGCAACGGCTTTCCACCCTTGCCGTTGAGGGTCGCGGTGTCGCCGATCACGAAGATATTCGGATGATCTGGAATCGTGAGGTCAGGTTTGATCATGACGCGGCCGGCACGGTCGGTTTCCGCATTCAGCCATTTCCCCGCGGGTGAGGCCATCACCCCTGCGCCCCACATGATCGTGCGGGCTTCGATGCGATCCTCTCCCATCGACACTCCGCTGGCATCGCAGCCGGTCACCGCCTTGCCGAGCAGGACTTCGACGCCGAGTTTTTCCAGCGATTGCTGCGCTATCGCGGACAAGGATGGATCGAACGGCGTCAGGATGCGCGGTCCGGCCTCGACCAGAATGATGCGAGCCGATGTGGGATCGATCGTGCGAAAATCCGCTGCCAGCGCGCGCTTGGCGAGCTCTGCGATCGCACCGGCCATCTCGACGCCGGTTGGCCCGCCGCCAATGACAACGAACGTCAGAAGGCGCTGTCGTTCAGCCGGATCGGTCTCGGACTCGGCGCGCTCGAATGCGAGCAGGATTCGTGCGCGCAACTGCGTGGCGTCATCGATGGTTTTCAGCCCAGGCGCAAACGGCTCCCACTCGTTATGGCCGAAATAGGCGTGTTGCGCGCCTGTAGCGAGGATCAGGGTGTCGAACGGAATGCGGCGCTTTCCGGCGATGACTTCGCTTGCCGCAACATCGATGCCGGTGACAGTTTCGAGCATCACGGTCTGGTTCGAACGTCCGCGGACGATGCTGCGGATCGGCGCCGCGATGTCGGCAGGCGACAGGCCCGCGGTAGCAACCTGATACAGCAGCGGTTGAAATAGATGATAGTTGTGCCGGTCGATGACCGTGACTTCGAACGGTTTGCCGGCAAGCCCTTGTGCGGCAGACAATCCGCCAAAACCCGCCCCGACAATGACGACGTGAGGTTTTCGTTCGGTTACTTTGGCTTCCGCCATCGTCTGCCTCCGGCTAGCGCACCATTGCGGCGTTGCACCATCATCGGTCATCGGGAGCGTTCAAGTCCAGCGCAAAGCCCATAGACCTTGTCTATGGCTTTCATCGCGACATGGCATTTCAACACTGTCTGCTTCTGGAGCTGGATGTCGCCAGGATTTCTTCACGCCTTGGCATGCCAAACGCAGGAGCGCGACTATGTCATTTGCCGGCTTGCTCGATCGCGGATGTAAGTTCGCTGAGCAGATTCCATTTAGTCTGACCGCCGTAGTCACGCGCTTTGCGGTGGCAAGCGTGTTCTGGCGTTCGGGTCAGACCAAAGTCTCCGGCTTCCACCTTCGCGAAGAAACCTTCGTGCTGTTTCGTGAAGAGTACAAGGTACCGCTGCTATCACCGGAAACGGCGGCTTACGTCGCAACGGCTGCCGAACACTTATTTCCGTTGCTTCTGTTTGTAGGTCTCGCATCGCGGCTCTCAGCGCTTGGCTTGCTTGGCATGACCGCGGTGATCGAGATCTTCGTCTATCCCGGCGCCTGGTCGGAGCATGCTCTGTGGGCCGCCTTGCTGCTGTCGATCATCGCACGCGGACCGGGCGCGATCTCGCTGGACCATCTGATCTGGACTCAACGCCAACCGCGAATTGCTTTCGCCCGCTAAACGCCGTCCTCCCTCGACTTGATGCCCGACCTCGGCCGGGCATTTTTCTGTCGTGAGATCTGGCTACAAAACTAGTGTCGGAAGGTCGTGACGATATTTGCCTCGATCACAATCGAGAGGTTAAGCGGCAGGTCGAAGTCGTCCGCTGCTTGAATGGCCCTGCCGACGGCGTCCGAAACCGTCAGGCCGCTTGCAAGCGCTGTCAGAAATGCGAAGCCGCCGGGAGGCAGCCTTCGCACATGCACGTCAAGGAACGGGCGAGCGATCAGGGCCGCCTCGGCGCCCCAGGCTCGAAAGGCGGTCTCCACCGGGCGATCGGTTTGATAAGCCTGCCACACCGAGACGATCGGAAATCGCGAACTCAAAAGCGATACCGAATGATGCAGCTCGACGCGAAGCTCGCCAAGACGGTCGGCCGGGATGGCCGCAAACTGTTCGGCCGTCACGGGCTCCATGTCGGCTGCGTGATAGGCGCGGCCACGCGCCGATTCCAGTTGCGCGATATCAGCGAGATAACGAAAACAGCCGGCGCAGCCGAGTTCTCGCACAAACTCCGGAAAACCTTCGCCGTACCCCATCAAGACAGGGGAACGTGGAGGATGGGCTGCAAGAAACGCGCGGCCGGCATTGAAAAAGGAGTTATCGCCTGCGAGCGCTCGGACCACAGGAAAGCGTGCCGCAAGCACGTTGAGCAAGCTTGCCGCGACATTGTTGCGATAGACATTCAGGCCGCTCCGCGCCCGGTGGCGGTTGGCCGCGGTCACAAACGGCGGCGTCGCCGCAGTTGCATCGAGGACCGCGGCCGCGAGAGACCTCTGGGTGGCGTTGTGAGTGCGGCGCATGGCGAATACTCCATCGGTCACGCTGCTGCGATGCGATTGCGCCGGCGGGCTTCGACCGCAAGCAGCGAGCGCGCCCGCGCCGCCTGCGTTGCGACCGCATCGAACTCCGGTACGTTATTGTCCCACTCGATCAGCGTGGGGATCGGGCCGCTG
>JAKFUP010000140.1 GCA_021732625.1 Hyphomicrobiales bacterium | reverse complement strand
ACCACCGCGCTCAGGCGCGCCGGGGCCACGGTGCGCTCGACAGCCCTCGTCGGCAGCCACGCGAAGCGCTATACGGTGGCGCCGACCTAGTGGTCTGATTTTAACGTTCGCCAGCCGTTTCAGCACCCTCAGTTTGCGAACGTTAAAATCAAAAAACCACTAGCAACCATAATTTGGTACTGAAACTGTGAATTTGACATTCGCTGGTGGGTGGCTCAGTCGCTTCGATAGCGAATGTCCAATTCGTTTCACCACGCCATGGCCCGCAAACAGTCCGCTTAAATCGCTGCCTGAACCACCTTCTGGAGTGTCCGATGTCCGCCCCCGTGCCGAATCCCGGCATCATGAATATCGCGCCCTACACGCCCGGCAAAAGCGGCGGGCCTGCGAACGTCCGCATCTTCAAGCTGTCCGCCAACGAGACGCCGCTCGGCCCATCTCCGAAAGCGATCGAAGCGTTTCGCGCCACCGCGCTCCACATGGAGGACTATCCGGAAGGCACCTCGCGGGTGCTGCGCGAGGCCATCGGCAAGGCCTACGGTCTGGATGCCGACCGCATCATCTGCGGCGCGGGCTCCGATGAAATTCTCAATC
This sequence comes from Hyphomicrobiales bacterium, assembly GCA_021732625.1. Classification (GTDB taxonomy): domain Bacteria; phylum Pseudomonadota; class Alphaproteobacteria; order Rhizobiales; family Xanthobacteraceae; genus SG-bin9. The sequence continues at coordinate 37,427 of JAKFUP010000140.1, read as the reverse complement.
TGCTCGCGCACGCATATCTCGCGCAGGGCGACGAGGCGATCCACACCGCGCATGGCTTTCTGGTGTACCCGATCGCGACCATGGCGTGTAGCGCGATCAACGTCGTTGCGCCCGAGAAAGACTATTGCGCCGACGTCGACGCGATCCTCGCGCGCGTTACGCCGAAAACCAAGCTTGTCTGGCTTGCCAATCCGAACAATCCGACCGGGACTTACATTCCGTTCGACGAGGTGAAGCGGCTGCGCAACGGCCTGCCCTCGGATGTGCTGCTGGTGCTCGATGCGGCCTACTCGGACTACGTCTCGCGCAACGACTACGAGGCCGGGATCGAGCTGGTCGCGACGTCCGACAATACGGTGATGACGCATACGTTCTCGAAGATCCACGGGCTCGCATCGCTGCGCATCGGCTGGATGTTCGGGCCTGCGAATATCGTGGACGCGGTCAACCGTATCCGCGGCCCGTTCAACGTCTCGACACCGGCGATGATGGCGGCGGTCGCAGCGATCGAGGACAAGGAACATGTGCGCGTTTCGCAGGAGCACAACGCCAAGTGGCTGGCCTGGTTGAGCGAAGAGATCAGCAAACTCGGATTGAAGGTGACGCCGAGCGTTTGCAATTTCATCCTGATCCACTTCCCGCTCGACAAGGGCAAGACCGCCGATGATGCGGACAGGTTTCTGACGGAGCGCGGGCTGATCCTGCGCGGGCTGAAGAACTACGGCATTCCGCATGCGTTGCGCTTGACCATCGGCACCGAGGAAGCCAACCGCCTCGTCGTCAAGGGGCTGATCGACTTCATGGGCAACAAGTGACCGCGTCCGCACCATTGTTCTCTCGCATTGCGCTGATCGGTTTCGGACTGATCGGCGGCTCGATCGCACGTGCCGCAAAAGCGCAGGGCCTCGCCGGCGAGATCGTCACCACCGCGCGCTCGGAGCAAACACGCGCGCGGGTGATGGAGCTCGGCATCGTCGATCGCGTGCTGAAAACCAACGCAGAAGCGGCGAAAGACGCCGATCTCGTCATCCTGTGCGTTCCGGTCGGCGTCTGCGGCGATGTCGCGAAAGAAATCGCGCCGCATCTGAAAGCGGGGGCGATCGTCTCCGACGTCGGTTCGGTGAAGGGCGCTGTGCTGCGCGACATGGCGGCGTACCTGCCGTCCAACGTACATTTCATTCCGGCGCATCCGGTCGCGGGCACCGAGCATTCGGGACCGGACTCAGGCTTCGCGGAACTGTTCATCAATCGCTGGTGTATCCTGACGCCGCCGGACAATGCAGATGCCGCGGCCGTCGATAAACTCGCGGCGTTCTGGCGCGCGATCGGCGCCAATGTCGAGGTGATGACTGCGGACCATCATGATCTCGTGCTTGCGGTCACCAGCCACCTGCCGCATCTGATCGCCTACACCATCGTCGGCACGGCCGATGAGCTGGAAGACGTCACGCGCTCCGAAGTGCTGAAATTCTCGGCCGGTGGCTTCCGCGACTTCACCCGCATCGCGGCATCCGATCCGACCATGTGGCGCGACGTGTTCCTCACCAACAAGGATGCGGTGCTGGAAATGCTCGGCGCATTTCAGGAAGACTTGTCGAAGCTGACCCGCGCGATCCGGCGCGGCGATGGCGATGCGCTGTTCGAGCATTTCACGCGTACCCGCGCGATCCGGCGCGGCATCGTCTCGATCGGCCAGGACGCGGCGAGCCCCGACTTCGGCCGCCCGCATGCCAGCCTGACGAAGAAGGAATAAGCCCTCGACTGTCGTCCCGGGCGAGCATCTTTGCGAGACCCGGGATCCATACGTTGCGATCCATCGAGACGGCACGGCGTATGGGTCCCTGCGTTCGCAGGGACGACATCAGGTTCAAAACAGCGGCGGTACCTGAGCGATACGCAAGGGACCGATAAAGACATTGCCGTCGACGAAACGTAACGGAATGCTCTGCGCCTTGCGGCCCTCCAGCGTCGTCGCCGGGCCAAGCAGCGCAAGCCCCGCCCCAACATTTTGCCGCACGACTTTGTCGAGACCGGGGATTGCTCTGTTGAGCGCGCCGAGCAGCTTGTTGACCTCGCCTGCGTTGATGCCGGGAGCGACCCGGTCGACCGCCGATTGCGGGACACCCTGCTCCAGCAGCTTGTCGATGCCCAATGCCGGCACGATCTTCTCGACGCCGGCGATCGTCATCTGCAATTCGCCATTCACGCGTCCGTTGGGGCTGATTCCAAGCGAACCCGCCGCAACCGAGAGCAATGCGCCCTGCGAAATGCGCGACTCAACAATATCGATGCGGCCACCTGCCGCTTGAATTTCACGAAAACGGTCCGGCCATGGCTTCGGCGAGAAATCCTTCAGGCCGCGCAGCTGAACGCGGATGTCCGCATCGAACGGCTCGGCCGCGAGCGGATGAATGCCCTGCACGCTGCCCTGCACCAGTTGGAGCACGGCTTCGATCACCGGATTGTCGGCGGCTGATCCCTCGGCGAGGCGCCCGTGAAGCTCGGCGTGTTTGCCGCGAAACACCGGAGTCGGCACCGCGCCCGCAACGTAATCGATCGCGGGATTATCGAACTCGAGCGAGACGCGCTGCGGCACATCCGGTAATCCAGCGACGCTGCTGCGGCCTTTGGTCCACGTTGCCGAGAACGACGGCGGATCGCCGCGCTCGGCCAAAGTGAGAGGTGCGGTGAAATCGGCGATCAGTTTCTTCGGATCGTAGATCTGCGCAATGACGACGATGTCGGCGAGTTTGGCATTCAGCCGCGTCTCGCTAGCCGCCTGTTCGGCGGTTTGTGAGACCAGCGCGACACTGACGTCGCTGCAGCGGACCTCGAACCGGAACGGAAACCCACTGACCGAACGATTGCCGCAGTCATAATTGCGGCCAGCTTTCGCTTCGCGGGTACGCCAGCCATCAAGCTGCTCGCCGATCTGGGATGAGGCGTAGAACCAGAACGCGCACCAGCCGATTGCGACGACCAGAACAACGACAGGCATGAAAAACAGGCCGAAGCGCGAGCGGCGGGGAGAGGTGGCAGGAATGGATGTCATAAAAGGACTTTCAGCGCATAAATCAGGCAAAAAGAGTATCGGCCACTCGTCATTGCCGGGCATAGCCGTTCGAAGAACGGCGTCGCTTCGCTCGCCTATGACCCGGCAATGCATCTTTCTTTGATGGTTGTCTCGAAGATGGATGCCCGGATCAAGTCCAGGCATGACGAATAAAAAACTATAGCCACCGCATATGGCCAAAATCCGCCTTCATTGTACAAGACTTCATGCCATCTTCCCGTTCCACGCAAGACCACTCCCGCGATCTCTGGGTTTTCGGATATGGCTCGCTGATGTGGCGGCCGGGTTTCGATTTCATCGAGCAGGTTCCGGCACGGCTGATCGGAGAGCATCGCGCGCTCTGTGTCTATTCGTTCGATCATCGCGGTACGCCTGAAAAACCGGGCCTTGTGCTGGGGCTCGACCGCGGCGGCGCGTGCCGGGGTCTTGCATTTCGCGTCGCAGCTTCGAAGCGGGATGCGACGATTGCCTATCTACGCGAGCGCGAGCAGACCACCAATGTCTATCGCGAAGTGATGCGCTCGGTCTGGCTGCAAGACGAAGCCCGGCGCCGCGTTAGCGCACTCACATACGTCGCCGACCGTTCGCATGTTCAGTATGCCGGCAAGCTAACGCTGGCCGAGCAATTGCGCCATGTCCGGCAAGGCCACGGCCGCTCCGGAATCAATCGCGACTATGTGATCGCATCCGTCGCTGCGATCGAACAGCTCGGTTTCAAGGACCGCGGACTGCACCAGCTTGCCGAGATGCTGAAGCATTCATGACTTTGTCATTCCGGGGCGCGAGCAACGCAAGCGAACCCGGAATCCAAAGTCCCGCAAACTCAGAGTTCGTTGATCGTTGGATTCCGGGTCTGCGCCTTACGGCGCATCCCGGAATGACAGGAGTGAGGCCTGCTCGCGCCGGCCTTCCTCGACCAGCCGTTTCGTGTTGGTTTCGATCGCCTCTTGCATGCGCTCATAGAATTCATCGGTCGGCAGGCCGGCCGGAATAACGGGTAAAAATTCGATGACCAGCGTGCCGGGAAAGCGCAGGAATTTGCGGCGCGGCCAGAACACTCCCGTGTTGAGCGCGACCGGCACGCACGGCACGCCGCATTGAGCGTAGATAAACGCAACGCCGTATTTGTAAGCCGGCGGTGCATCGACTGCCGTTCGCGTGCCTTCGGGGAAAATGATGAGCTGACGGCCGGAGCGGATTTCCTCGCGCGCTTTTTTCGTCATATTGATCAGCGCGGATTTGCCCGACGAGCGATCGACGGCGATCATGTCGGCCTTGATCAGATACCAGCCGAACAGCGGCAGAAGCGTCAACTCGCGCTTGAGAATGTAGAGCGGTGAGGACAAAAATCGAAGGATCGTGAATGTCTCGGCGATCGACTGATGCTTTGACGCAACGATCAACGGTTGCCCATGCGGAATGTTGTCGAGACCGCGGATTTCGGTTTTGACGTTACAGATTTTGTCGAGCCACCACATGCTGGTCCGGCCCCACGTGCTCGCAAGCCAGACCACGCCATCGCGCGACATCAGATAGGTCGGGATGCCGGCCAGCACCCAGAAGATGAGGTTCAGGTAAAATACGATATTGTAGATCACTGAACGCACGACGATTGACGTGTTCGACACAAGCAAATTCCCGGTTATCTGACGACGGCCGCAGCCGCGCGTTTGACGGCATCGCCCTGGCGCGGTTTGTCGTCGAATATCAGCGCCAGCGCAATATCTACCCAATCAGCCCGGGCCCGAACTTCAGCGACGAGATACTTGACATATTCGGTCAACAGCAGCCGGAAAGTCGCGGCATTCGACCACCACGGCTCCTCGCGCCATTTATCGCCGATCACCGCAAAGGGGATCAGCGTCACGTCGGGCATCGAATGTGACATTTCAACGATAGCGCGCGGCATGTGATAGTTCGACGTCACAACGATCAAAGAGCGGAATCCGCGCTCGCTCGCCCACCGCTTGGTCTCCGTCGCGTTGCTGCGGGTATTGACAGCGGAATGATCGAGATCGACGCAGCATTTGAACATGGCCTGCCGCTCGGGGATCGAGCGGCCGATGTCGTTTGAGCGATTGGCGGGATAGACGCCCGAAATCAGCAGGCGCTTGCCGTAGCCGGACGCGAGCAATTCCATCGCATCCGCAACACGCGAGGAACCGCCTGTCAGTACGACGATGCCGTCGGCGTTGGTCTGCGGCCGGCGCTCTTCTGAGCTCAGTTGAATCAGGAAAAGACCGAAGCCGGCAGCGACCGCCAGAACGATCAAAAGGCTGACGCCAAAGACAAGCCGCCTCACGCTCCAGCGGCGTGCACGCACGGCCCCAGTAGCAGCGTCCTGCCCGGTCTGGTCAGTTTTTGAATCCATCCCCGGAACGCGCGATCCCTTTCCCCAATTGCGAATGGATACCTGTTTTTGTGTCCAATCAAGCGCCCAACGGTTCAATCGATCTCCCGGAGGGTAGCGAACAACGTGCGCCGGGACGACCAGCCGGTGACCACGGCAATCAAAAGAGTTTGCAACGCGAGGACTAAATAACCCGACGGGCGCAACGAGAACGTGCCGAGCAGGGCCGCGAATTGATCGCCGACAGGAGTGCCGGAAAACCAGTTTGCGATCGATTCCGACAATCCAAACGTCAGCATTGCCGCGCCGCAGCCGATCAATCCGCCTTCGAGACCAAGCCGCAGGAAATGCCGCAGAAAGTGATTGGCGATGTAGCGATCGCCGGCGCCGACGAAGTGCAGCACCTCGACGATCGGCCGATTGGCCGCCATTGCTCCCCGCGTCGCGAACGACACGGAAATCACCGTGACGATGACAACCTGCACAAGAATGCCGATACCAGCAAACACAGTTGCGCCGGTCATCGATCGCATCCGTTCGATCCAGGCGCGATGGTCGTCAACGCTCGCGGAAGGTGCGAGCTTAGCCAGCTCTGCGCGCAAGCTGGTCAAGTCGAGCGAGGCGCCGGGCGTGACCCGCGCCACCACGACGCGCGGCACCGGAAGCTCGTTGAGCGACAACCCGCTACCGAGCCACGGCTCAAGCAATTTCGCGGATTCCTCGATGCTATAGGGCCTGACCTCGACGACACCGGATTGCGCCCGCACCGCATCGACGACGCTGCGCAGATCGCGCTCGATATCGCGGCCCGCCACCGGGCGGAGCTGAATCGTGATCTCGCTCGCCACGTCCGATTGCCATTCGGCGGCGGCGCCCTGCACCAGCAGCACCGCGCCGGTGGTGAGCGAGGCGAGAAACGTCATGATGGCAACGACAGCGATCAGCGCTCTGCCGGAGATCGAGCCTCGCGGCACGATCGGCGACAGGTTGCGCGCATTCACCGGAACCTGCGGGCGCTCATGCCCGAGGTCGAGAAGCGTGCCGCGATCTCCTGATGGAGCGAATTTGACATTCGCTCCCGGCTTGCTGCTGTCTTTGTCAGCGAATGTCAAATTCAAAGCTCCATCAGATACCCTAAATTGCTCGCGGTCCTTTGATTGCAACATTCGCAGCAAACAGGGCCGCGATGGCATGCGAATGTTGAAATCGGACCACGAGCCTACTCATAGATGTGAACCCGTCCGTCGTGCAGCACCATGCGCCGCGCTTCATACTGGTCCATTAAGGAAATATCGTGGGTGGCGATCACCACCGCGGTGCCGGTCTTGTTCAATTCGATGAACAACCGCAACAGCCTGCGCGCCAGCGTCGGATCGACGTTGCCGGTCGGCTCATCGGCCAGCAACAATTGCGGCCGCGCAATCACCGCGCGCGCAATCGCCGCGCGTTGTTTTTCGCCGCCCGACAGGATCGGTGGCAGGGCGTCCATGCGATCGCCGAGCCCGACCCAGCGCAACAGGTCGATGACTTCCTTGCGATAGGCGGACTCGGGACGGCCCAGCACCCGGAAAGGCAACGCAACATTCTCATAGGTCGTCATGTGATCGAGCAGGCGGAAATCCTGCAGCACGATTCCAATGCGCGTGCGCAAGTTGGCAATCGCATCCTTGTCGAGCAACGACACGTCGTTGCCGAACAGGTTGACCAGGCCGCGCGTCGGCCGCAGCGACAGGAACAACAGCTTCAGCAGCGAAGTCTTGCCGGCGCCGGAAGGGCCGGTCAGAAACTGGAACGAGCGAGCGGGAATCTGGAAGTTGAGATCGCGGAGGATTTCCGGTCCCAATCCATAGCGCAAGCCGACGTTCTCGAACCGGACCATCCCTAATACCCCGTTTCCGAAGTTCGTCCCCCTCCGCAGCAACGCCTCACACGAACTTCGGAAACGAAGGGGTACTGGTGGTCCGATTCTAACATTCGCATCCCGTTTCGGAGGCATTCTTGCGAATGTTAGAATCAAAGGACCACTGGCAAATTTAAATTCTAGTGGAGTCAGGATTTGACGTTCGCATGGCGAGCCCGCGGCACGATGGGTAGCGAACGTCAATTCCACTCCACTGGCACTCTATGATTCGAGTACCGCTTACGATCTGAGGTTCCTGATGAACGACTTGCCGCAAAGATACAGGACCTTCCGATCGGCGGTACTCGCAGCTCCGTTCGGCCTGACTGCGAGATGCACCGGCGGCCGGGAGGGCCCGGCCGCTGCCAAGAGCGATTGTTGCGGCCGTTATGGTTTCCGATTCGTTAACGGACGGCGGATAGGGTGTGCGCGTATTCCGCAAAACAAGCGTCATTCCGGCGAGTCGCTCCCATGATCGTTTGCCCCAACTGTACGACATCTTACGACGTCGATCCCGCAAAGCTCGGCCCTGACGGCCGCACGGTACGCTGTGCCCGCTGCAAGGAAACCTGGCTGGCGCGAGCCGAAGACGCGATGGCCATGGAAATGGCCGGCGCGGACGACGGCGGCGATGCCGGTCTGGCTCCGGACCCGCGCGACTGGCAAGACGACGCGCCGGTCATGGACAGCCCCTCGATCTCGGCCGACGCCGATGTCGGGCAGCACGACGACCTCAGCGTCCATCCCGACTGGTCAATGGACGAGGATCGACAGCGCCAGAAACCCGCCTCGAAACTTGGCCGCATGTTCGGCTTCCTGAAACTCCCGGCCAGCCTGCCGCCGCTGCCACCCGTCCCGGTTCCTCAATTTGCCAGGCGCTATCTGACCCTCCCGATTGCCTGTGTCGCCATGGCCGCGCTGTCGGTGGCGTTGGTGGTGTGGCGTACCGACGTGGTACGGCTGATGCCGCAAACTGCGGCGTTCTTCAGGACGGTCGGCCTCGACGTCAATCTGCGCGGGCTCGCCATCGAGAATGTGAAAGTGACGAGCGAAACGGTGGACGGCAAGCCGGTGTTCGTGATCGAAGGCGTCGTCGCCGATGTCTCGCGCAAGCAATTGCAGGTGCCGCGCCTGCGGTTCGTGGTGCACGACGACAAGGGCACGGAAATCTACGGCTGGACCAGCGTGATCGAGCAATCGACGTTGCAGGCGGGCGAACGCACCCCGTTCACCTCGCGCCTCGCGTCGCCGCCGGCGGACGCCCGCTCCATTGCTGTGCGGTTCTTCAACAAACGCGATGTCGGCGCATAGACCGTTGCGCCAGCTTGCGGGATGATGCTGCGGCGATCCGCCCATAGTATCACCGCAAATCCATGTGCTGAATTGCTCTCGAAAAGAACCAAGCCATCCGAGGACCATGCCCCGCATCCTGATCGCCGATGACGAAGAATCGGTCCGCATGCTGGTGGCACGCGCCATCGGCATGGACGGACACACAACCGTCACCGCCGAGGACGGCGCCGAGGCTCTCGATATTCTCACGCGCGAAAACGGCGCGTTCGATCTGCTGCTGACCGATATCAAGATGCCGGTGATGGACGGCATTGCGCTGGCGCTGGCCGTAGCGCGTGATTTCCCGCGGCTCAAGATTTTGCTGATGACCGGGTATGCCGATCAGCGCGAGCGCGCCTCCGGTCTCGACGCCATCGTCCACGATGTCGTCACCAAGCCGTTCTCGGTCGCGGACATCCGCACCGCGGTGGCGGATGCGCTCGGAGCATGAACCCGAAAAGTGGGAACCGGTTTTCGGATCAGTTCATGCTCGGAGAAAATAACGCAGGACCGCCGCTTAGTAATCCTTGAGCAGCCGCTCGATGTAATCGAGTTCGATCTGCGGACGCTGCGGGTCGGCAAGACGGCGGCGCAACTCCTCGAGAATGCGGCGGACTCGCTGCACATCGATTTCGCCGGGAATCTTGACCGAGAAATCGTCGCTGAACTCGCGTCCGCGCAGCGGCCGTCCGAGCGGATCGCTGTTCGGCCCGTTACGCTGCGCCCGGCCACTGCGATTGCCGGGGCCATCTTCCCCCTGCCCTTCGCCCGCCTGCTGCTGCATCGCCTGCGCCAGCTTCTGAGCGCCCTTGCGCAGCGCTTCCAGCGCCTTGCCTTGCGAATCGACCGCGCCTTCGGAATTGCCATCGCCAAGCCGTCCGTCGGCATCGCCCATCTGACCGTCGGCATCGGCCAGCGAATCGCCATCCCCGTCACCGGGCTCGCCGCCAGGCTGCTGACCCTGACCGGGTTGCTGCTGGCCCTGCTGACCCTGGCCTTTTTCTCCCTTCGGTCCCTGACCGAGGCCGCGCTTGGCAAGCTCTTCCTGCAGCTTGCGCAGGCGATCGCGCAGCGCCTGCTGATCCTGCTGCAGATCGCCCATCGCGTTCTTGTCGCCCTGCTGGCCACGCGAGCGGTCCCGGCGTGAATCCTGACCCTCCTTGAACGTGCGGTCGCGCAACTGTTGCTGTTTGCGGATGACGTCGCCCAGTTCATTCATCGACTGCTGCATGTCGCCGTCCTCGCCGGACTGGCCAGGTTGCGCCATCTGCAGATTTTCAAGCATCTGCTGTAGTTGTTCGAGCAGTTGCTTGGCCGCATCCTTGTCGCCCGATCGCGACAAGCGCTCCATGCGCTCGATCATGTTGTTCAGATCCTGCTGACGCAGGACCTTGCTGTTCTGGTCCAGCGGCCGGGCGAGTTGCTGCGGATTCTTCTGCAACTGCTCGGCAAGCTGGCGCATGAAATTGTCGAGCGCAGCGCGCAATTGTTCGGTGAGCTTCTTGATTTCCTCGTCGCTGGCGCCGCGCTCCAGCGCCTGCTTCAGCGCCTCCTGAGCGGCGCGCAGCGCCTTCTCGACATCGCTGATGTTGCCATCCTCGATGGTCACCGCCAGCGCCCACAGGCTGGCGACAACCTCGCGCAGCGCCTCGTCGTTTTTCGCCGCGGCCAACTGCGAGGTGACGCTACGCAGGCCGAGATATTGTCCCAGTTCCGGCGTGAACTCTTCCGGCGCAATCGCCAGCGCTTCCAGAGCACCTTGCACGCTCGCGCGGCGGTTGGCGTCGAGCGCAAGGTCGCGCCGCTGCTCGATCAGCGAACGAGCGAGTGGCTTGGCGAACAGCCGCTCGGGCAGCCGCATTTCAAACGGCGCGCTCTTGCCTTCGTTGCCGGCTTCATCCTTGGCCATAAGCGTCAAAGTGACATCCGCGCCGGCATAAGGATCTTCCGTCATGTCCTTGACGGTTTGACCGACACCGGCCCGGGTGCGTGCGTTCGGGAGCAGCAGCGAAAACTTCGGGGCATCAAACAATGGCCGGGCCGATTTGCCCCCCGTTACAACCGCGGGCGCGCGCGCAGCGAACTGAGCGTGCGCTTCAGTGACACCGTAGTCATCCTCGATCCTGTAGGCCGTCAGCAACGATCCGCGCGCCTGCCGTTCGGGGTCCTTGGCGAGTTCGATCGACGGCGAGCGATCCGGCACCGCGACGAAATTCCATCGCAGAGTCGGCGAGCGCAAATGCGCGGTGCCGTCGGTCGCGATCGTAAAGCGGCGCTCTTGCGTTCCTTGAGGAGCCTTCTCCTCCGACGCCGCCTCTGCAATGCCGCCGGTGAGCGCGATCTCCGGACCGTTCGCGCCGCTGGTGCGAATAATCAGCGTGCTTCCCGCCGGAACCTGCACCGTACTCTTGTCGGACTGCGGCAGGGCTGCGCCATCGCGATTGGCCGAACTCGCCGACGACACCAGAATGACCGGCGGCTTGCCGGTGTAGGCCGGCGCGTTGATCCAGGCATCGACGCGCACATTGGCGGGTGTCAGGAAGCCGTTCAGATCGAAGGCTCCAAAGACGCGCAGGGCGCGCTCGCCCTCGGCAGCGAAGAATGTCGCGACCAGTGCGACCATCACCAGCGCGCGCAGAGCACGCGGGTCGTGCAACGCCAGTCGCGGCGACGGATTGCCGGCGCGGATGGTCTTGATTGACGCGAGCGTCCGGTTGCGCTGCTCGGCCCACAGAGCTTGTGCGACCGGATCGGTCGAGATCATGGTGTCGGAGAGTTCGGTCGCCGGGCGATGCTTCACCCCGGCACCGCGATCGAGCCGCGACAGCGCGTCATCGCGTGTCGGCCAGCGCAGGCGGCTGAACGGGATCAAAGCCCAAACAAGCAGGCCTGCGAAAATCAAAAGCCCGACGATACGTCCCGTCAGAGGCAACGCAAGCCAGAGACCCGCCCATGACGCCGCAAGGAACAGGCCAACGACGGTGAGCAGCCGAGCCAGATTCGGCCACAGCCGTTCCCAGCCAATCGCCAGTCGCGCGCGTTGCAGCGCCTGAGACAATCGAAGCGATGCCGCGAACTGCGGCTCACCATCGGACGCAGGTGGATCGTTCCTGAGGCGGCTCAATACGGTCTCCAGAGGTAACCCAACGTAAAGCGTAACATAACGACTGCGGGGAGGCACACTGATCTGACGAGAAGCTCACATGCAATCATGAGGCCAAAACGGCGCTCATGCTTCACGAAGCCGTGACGGGTGCGCGGCAAAAAGCAGCGAATCGGCCGGGCAAGGCTCAGTTCACAGCCAGGGAGCGACCCTGTCCATCGCGATCAGCGCATCGGCATCGATCCGCGGGCGGACCACCGCATAATCCGCACCGTTGACCAGAATCTCCGGGACCAGCGGCCGGGTGTTGTAGGTGCCGGACTGCACCGCGCCGTAGGCGCCTGCCGTCATGATCGCGACCAGATCGCCGGACTTTGGCTCCGGCATGTTGCGCCCGATCGCGAGGTAATCGCCAGTCTCGCAGACCGGCCCGACCACGTCTGCGGTGATCGAGGATGTTCCAGCCATGGGCTGGCGAACCAGCATCACATCGTGATGGGCCTCATAGAGCGTCGGGCGGATCAGATCGTTCATCGCCGCATCGATGACGACGAAGTTCTTGGCGTCGCCATGCTTCACGTGAATCACGCGCGCAACCAGAATGCCCGCATTGCCGACGATCATGCGGCCCGGCTCGAACATCAGCTTGCAGCCGAGATTGTGACTGACACGCTTGACCATGGCCGCATAGGCCGCGGGCTCCGGCGGCGCGGCTTTGTCCATATGATAGGGAATGCCAAGCCCGCCACCGAAATCGATGTGCGAAATCGTGTGGCCATCGGCGCGAAGCTCGCGCACGAAATCGGCGAGCAGCGCGAAGGCTTCCTCCAGCGGCGCCAGATCCGTGACCTGGCTGCCGATGTGGGTATCGACGCCGGTGATCTTGATGCCGGGCAGTTTGGCGGCGCGCGCATAGACCTCGCGGGCGCGGCTGAGCGGAATGCCGAACTTGTTTTCGGACTTGCCGGTCGAGATTTTGGCGTGGGTCTTGGCGTCCACATCGGGATTGAGACGGATCGAGATGCGCGCCTCGCGGCCCATGCCGGAGGCAATACGCGACAGCAATTCAAGTTCGGGTTCGGATTCGACGTTGATGCAGAGAATGTCCTCGGTCAGCGCGGCACGCAGTTCGGTTTCGAGCTTGCCGACACCCGAAAAGATGATCTTGTTCGCCGGAATTCCGGCAGCGCGTGCGCGCTTGAGTTCGCCGCCGGACACGACGTCGGCGCCGGCACCGAGCTTCGCCAGCGTGCGCAGCACCGACTGGTTTGAATTCGCCTTCATCGCGTAGCAAACGAGCGAATCGGCGCCGGCGAAAGCTTCAGTGAAGACGCGGTAGTGGCGCTCAAGCGTCGCCGTCGAATAACAATAGAACGGCGTGCCAACCGCCTCCGCAAGCGTCGCAAGATTGACCGCTTCGGCGTGCAGCACGCCGTCGCGATAATCGAAGTGATTCATGACGCGAATCCGATTTTTACGATCTTACGAAGGCGAGCGCCTGGCCGGGTTCGACGAGCGCTAATCGAGAAGGAGGTCGAGGAAAAACGGTTTTTTTCGGCCACGCGCCGCAACCGGATCGGGCTCGTCGCCCGTGGCAAACAGTGCATCGGATCGCGCAATGCCCGGAGCAGAATTTGCTGCAGCAACATCCCCGCGCGGAGCTACGTCGCCGCGTGCGCCTGCCGGCTGTGCAGCAGCGCTCGGCGGCAGTTCGAGCGGCCCCTTGCGGCCGCAACCTGCCAGCACCCCGGCAGTCAGCATCAGGATGGCCAGCTTCACGCAGGCACTCGAACGACGGTTCACAATCGGTATCCCCAAATGGTGCGGCAACTTACAAAGATCGGCCCGGTTTGGCGAGAGGTCACAGGTTGCCAAATTCGCGTTAAGGGATTGGTTAAGCCCTATTTTCGCTCTTTTTCCAGCCGCTTCAGCCAACCCTTGGCCTGGGCGCGGACGTTTTTCGGCGCCGTACCGCCGAAGCTGACACGGCTTTTCACCGAGCTTTCAACGCTGAGGACGCCAAATACCTCCGATGTGACCTTCGGTTCGACCGCCTGCATCTCTTTCAGGGGAAATTTGTCGAGTGCCACGCCAGCCTTCGAGGCCTTGGCGACGATTTGACCCGTCACGTGATGCGCATCGCGGAACGGCATCTTCAATGTCCGCACCAGCCAGTCGGCAAGATCGGTCGCGGTCGCGTAGCCATCGCCCGCCGCCGCCTTCATCTTCGCTTTGTCGGGCGTGAGGTCGTGGACCATGCCGGTCATCGCCCGGACCGCGAGCGACAGCGCAGCGAAAGCTTCCATCGCGCCCTGCTTGTCTTCCTGCATGTCCTTTTGATAGGCGAGCGGAAGTCCCTTCATCACGATCAGAAGTCCGATCAGCGATCCAATGACGCGGCCGGTCTTGGCGCGCACCAGTTCAGCCGCATCCGGATTTCGCTTCTGCGGCATGATCGACGAGCCGGTGGTGAACTTGTCGGACAATTGCACGAGGCCGGTGAGCGGCGAGGTCCAGATCACGATCTCTTCGGCGAAGCGCGACAGATGCGTCGCCGCGATGGCGCAGGCCGCGAGCGTCTCCAGCACGAAATCGCGATCGGACACGGCATCGAGCGAATTGGCCATCGGCCGGTCGAAGCCAAGCGCCTTCGCCGTCGCATTCCGGTCGATCGGAAATGAAGTTCCGGCAAGCGCGGCCGCGCCGAGCGGACTTTCGTTGAGACGTTTGCGCGCATCATGGAACCGGCCGCGGTCGCGTGCTGCCATTTCCACATAGGCCAACAGATGGTGACCGAATGTCACAGGCTGCGCGGTCTGCAGATGGGTGAATCCGGGCATCACAGTGTCGGCATGTTCGAGAGCGCGAGCGGCCAGCGCGTGCTGAAAAGCGGCCAGCGCCGCATCGATCTCATCGATCGTATCGCGCACATAGAGCCGGAAATCGGTCGCAACCTGATCGTTACGCGAACGCGCCGTATGCAACCGGCCCGCAGCAGGGCCGATCAGTTCCGACAATCTGCTTTCGACATTCATATGAATGTCTTCCAGCGCTCGTTTGAATGTGAACGAGCCCTTTCCGATCTCTGACAAAATCGTGTCTAGACCCCTGGCGATGTTTTTTGCATCGTTCGCCGCGATAATGCCCTGAGTAGCGAGCATCGCTGCATGCGCTTTCGATGCGGCGATATCCTGAGCAAACAGGTGGCGATCCACGTCGATCGAGACGTTGATTTCTTCCATGATGGCATCGGGACCTTCGCCAAACCGGCCGCCCCACATCTTGTTGCTCATGTGCCTAATCCGCTAACACTTGTCTTTGTATTCCGCTAACGTCGTATTCCGCTAACGTCGTAATCCGCTAACGTCGTAATCCGCTAACGTCGTAATCTGCTAACGTCGTAATCTGCCAACTCGCCTTGATTGCCGTTTGACCTGCAACCCGCCGCGATCTGCAACCCCGCAGCACAGCTAGCCTTGAATCTGACGCATGACCGAAAATCAGACACCAGAAAAACCAGCCCCCACCACATCGCGTACAACCACGTCTCGTACGCCGATCGTGGTTGGTGCCATTGTCGTTGCAATCGCCGCCGGAGCCTTCGCGGTATACGGGATGCGCGGCACTCAAAGCAATGCGCGGGCGGATGCGTCAGCGAGTTGCGCGAAAACCGTCGATCTCGCGAAGAAGATCATGCCGCTGGTCAAGGGCGAAGTCGCGGCACTGACGGTGAACGCGACACCGTTCAAGGTGCCGGACCTCACATTCGAGGATTCCACCGGCAAGGCGCGCAAGCTGTCGGAATGGCAGGGCAAAACCGTTCTCGTCAATCTCTGGGCCACCTGGTGTGTGCCATGCCGCAAGGAAATGCCATCGCTCGAAGCACTGCAAACCAAGCTCGGCGGACCCAAATTCGAGGTGGTGGCGATCAACATCGACACCACCAATCCGGACAAGCCGAAGGCTTTCTACAAGGATACCAACCTGACCCGGCTTGGCTACTATACGGATTCAAAAGCCAAGGTTTTCCAGGAACTTAAGAGCGCCGGACGGGCGCTCGGGATGCCGACCACCGTCCTGATGGACGACAACGGCTGCGAAATCGGCTTCATGGCCGGCCCCGCCGAATGGGCCAGCGACGACGCGGTCAAGATGATCAGCGCCGCGGTCGCAAACTGATCTAACCCCCGCCAGGTTTCAGAGATTTTTTCAGGCCCGGCTTTTTTCCAAAGTCGGGCCTTGAACTATTTCACGTTGCCGTTATACTTAACTATATGGTTTACTATCAGGGCGACCAGTTGAACCTCACTTTTTCCGCGCTCGCGGACCCGACCCGCCGTGCCTTGCTGACGCGGCTCGAGGGGCAAGAGAGCGTGTCGGTGAGCGATTTGGCGCAGCCGTTCGCGATGTCGCTGCCGGCCGTGATGAAGCATCTCGACGTGTTGAGCGATGCGGGCCTCGTCACGCGCAGCAAGGCCGGACGCACGGTGACGTGCCGCCTCAATGCCGCGCCGATGCAGGAGGCCAACCAATGGCTGGAGCGCTATGCGCGCTTCTGGGCGCAGCGGCTGGATCGGCTCGAACAGTTTCTGGAGAATCAGTCATGTCCACCGGAGTCTCAACCAGGCCAAGCCTCACCCTCAGCCGCCGCCTCAACGCCACCCCCGAGCAAGTCTATGCCGCGTGGACGGAGCCGAAGCAGCTCGTCCGCTGGTTCGGGCCGGAAAACATCAACGCCATAACCCACGCCGAGACCGATGTGCGCGTCGGCGGCCGGTTTCGCGTCATCATGGAAGACGACAAGGGCGAGATTCACAACGTCAGCGGCGTGTATCAGGAAGTCATCGCGAACACGAAGCTGAGATTCACCTGGTCGTGGATCACGACACCGGAGCGCGAGTCGGTCGTAACCGTGACGTTCGCGCCCGCGGCCGGCGGCACGTTACTGACGCTGCTGCACGAACAACTGTTCGACGAAGCCGCACGCGACGGCCACACCCACGGCTGGACCGGATCGCTCGTCAAGCTCGAAGCCTATTTCGCCTGAAGATCCACAGCCAACATCATTGGAGAACACGAATGTCCTACGTCGATGGTTTTGTGATTGCCGTTCCGAAGAAAAATATCGCCGCCTATCGCAAGATGGCCCGCCTTGCCGGCAAGGTCTGGCGCGAGTACGGCGCACTCGACTATCGCGAATGCATCGCCGACGACGCGCCGATGGGCAAGCTCACATCGTTTCCGCGCAGCGTGAAGATGAAACCCAACGAGACTGTGGTGTTCTCATACATCGTCTACAAGTCGCGCAAGCACCGCGACACGGTGATCGCCAAGGTGATGAAAGACAAACGCCTCGCCAAGATGATGGATTCGAAGGCGATGCCGTTCGACACCAAGCGGATGATCTACGGCGGCTTCAAGACCATCGTGACGGCCTGATCTGGAGGATACGCAATGACACAGCATGGCAGCTTTCACTGGAACGAACTGGTGACGCCGAAGGCCGAACGCGCCAAGCAGTTCTATGCGAAGACCATCGGCTGGAGCTTCGAGCCGATGCCTCTCGACGACGGCGCGACCTACTGGGTCGCGGTGATGGGCGGACAGCCGGTCGCGGGCATTTTCCCGACGGACCGGCCTGGATATGAAGATGTGTGCGAGGGCTGGATGTCCTACCTCGCGGTCGACGATGTGGATGCCCGCGCCGAGAAAGCCGTCGCGGCGGGCGCGACGTTGATGCGCCCTATTTTCGACGTGCCGAATGTCGGCCGCATCGCAATCCTCACCGAACCCGGCGGCGCCGGCGTCGGCTGGATGACGCCCGCAACCTGAAATATTTTTCTCTCAAGCAACACGGACAAGAAAATGAAAGCGATCAACCCTTGCCTCTGGTTCAATACGGAAGCCGAAGAGGCGATGAACTTCTACACTTCGATCTTTCCGAACAGCAAAAAGGGCAAGCTGACCTATTACGGCGACGGCATGCATATGCCGAAGGGCACTGTGCTGACCGCCACCTTCAACCTCAACGGCAACGAGTTCATGGCGCTCAATGGCGGCCCCAACGACACGTTCAACCACGCGATCTCGCTGATGGCACTTTGCGATACGCAGGCCGAGATCGATCATCTGTGGGATAAGCTCGGCTTCGGCGGCACGATCGAGCAATGCGGCTGGCTGCGCGACAAGTATGGCGTCGCGTGGCAGATCGTGCCGAGCAAGCTTCGCGAGTGGATGGAAGGTGGCGATGGCGCGCAGACCCAGCGCTTGATGGCGGAGGTGATGAAAATGGTGAAGCTCGACATCGCCACTATGGAGAAGGCGGCGAATGGGGCGTAACCTTGCGAGCAGCGTCATTCACGGTTGCCCCTCCTCATGTCATTCCGGACGCCGCACAACGGCGATCCGGAATCCATCCTTCCGCAAATTCTGAGTTCAATGGAGCAATGGATTCCGGGTTCGACCTTCGGTCGCCCCGGAATGACGGTGAAGGTTATGCCTTCACGTCGAGCGAATCGCCGACGCCCGGCGGCAGATTGGCCTGCAGCAATTCCGGCGAGGGCTGAAGCAACTGGAGCACCGCGGCCTGCGCATTGAACTGCTGCTTCAAAACCGCAGTGCCGATCTGCGACTGGGTCTGCTGGGCCTGTAAGCCCACAACAGTTGCAGCCAGACTGCTCACACTCATACCGAACGCCCCCTACGCGACGGGTGCCAAACTACCGGCCTCCGGTTAATGAACTTTGACTGGGCGAGCCATTTCAAGATGCCCTACTTCGTCATTGCCGGACTTGATCCGGCAATCCATCTTTTTCAGGAGCGAGTCTTCAAGAGAGATGGATCACCGGGTCATAGGCGAGCGAAGCGACGCCGTTCTTCGAACGGCTATGCCCGGTGATGACGAGATAGTATGTCTGCCAGCGCCAACTCTCATCGTGAGGCGGCTACGCGACACGGTCGCTCCTCAGGATGAGGAGAAACAAATCTCAGCGCGTCGGAACCGGCTTGTCGCTGCGGTAGTCGTAGAAGCCGCGCTGCGTCTTGCGGCCGAGCCAGCCAGCCTCGACATACTTCACCAGCAGCGGACATGGCCGGTATTTGGAATCGGCCAGCCCCTCGTGCAGCACCTGCATGATCGACAGACACGTATCGAGGCCGATGAAATCCGCCAGTTCAAGCGGTCCCATCGGGTGATGCGCACCGAGCTTCATGGCTGCGTCGATCGCCTCGACGTTGCCGACGCCTTCATACAACGTGTATATCGCCTCGTTGATCATCGGCAGCAGGATACGATTGACGATAAAGGCCGGGAAATCCTCCGACACCGCGATCTGCTTGCCGAGCTTGGTGACAAACGCGCGCGCGGCCTCGAAAGTGGCGTCGTCGGTGGCGATGCCACGGATCAGCTCGACCAGCTCCATCAGCGGAACCGGATTCATGAAGTGAATGCCGATGAAGCGCTCCGGCCGATCGGTCGAGGCGGCAAGCCGCGTGATCGAGATCGACGAGGTGTTCGAGCCGATGATCGCATCCGGCTTGAGCACGGCACAGACCTGCTGGAAGATCTTGCGCTTGGCCTCTTCTTTTTCGATCGCGCTCTCGATCACCAGATCGCATGCCGCGAGCCCGTCGATGGTGTCTGAAGATTTGATCCGATCGAGCGCCGTCTTGCGGGCATCTTCGGTGATGATTTTCTTGGAGACCTGGCGCGTCAGGTTGCCGTTGATGGTCGCCATCGCGGCCTTCAGGCGATCGGCGGAAATATCGTTGAGCACGACATCGTAACCCGCGAGTGCCGCCACATGCGCGATGCCGTTGCCCATCTGGCCCGAGCCGATCACGCCGACAGTTTTGATGTTCAAAGCCATTTGATTTTCAACACCATGTGTCTCATTTCTTCATGGGCTCGGTTTGCACCCTCGCAACGCGAGCCCATCCTCGTTCAATATACGCCGTTACCGCAAACACGTTTCCAGCCAAGCGCCACTTACTTGCCCAGTTTCGCCAGTTCGTCGGTCAGTTCCGGCACCGCCTGATAGAGATCGGCGACAAGGCCATAGTCTGCCACCTGGAAGATCGGCGCGTCTTCATCCTTGTTGATCGCGACGATCAC
Organism: Hyphomicrobiales bacterium; assembly: GCA_021732625.1. Lineage (GTDB taxonomy): Bacteria > Pseudomonadota > Alphaproteobacteria > Rhizobiales > Xanthobacteraceae > SG-bin9. Next base: position 17,556 of record JAKFUP010000140.1, on the reverse strand, counting down.
CTTGGAATCCTTCATGCCGGCGAGATGCTGGATCGCACCTGAAATCCCGATCGCGATGTACAGCTCGGGCGCCACCACCTTGCCGGTCTGGCCGACCTGCCAGTCGTTCGGAGCATACCCCGCATCCACCGCAGCGCGCGATGCACCAACGCCGGCGCCGAGCTTGTCGGCGAGCGGTTCGATGTACTTGGTGAAGTTCTCGCGGCTCTGCATCGCGCGGCCACCCGAGACGATGATCTTCGCCGACGTCAGTTCGGGACGATCCGACTTCGCGACTTCCTCACCGACAAATGTGGACAGCGCGGGATCGGCGGCAGCCGTTGCATTCTCTACCGATGCCGAACCGCCCTCGCCGGCGGCCTGGAACGTCGAGGTCCGCACCGTGATGACCTTCTTGGCGTCCTTGCTCTTGACGGTCTGGATCGCATTGCCGGCGTAGATCGGCCGCTCGAACGTATCGGGCGATACCACCTTGATGATTTCTGACAGTTGCATCACGTCGAGCAGGGCTGCGACGCGCGGCATCACGTTCTTGAACCGTGAGGTGGCAGGCGCCACGATGGCGTCGTAGCTCCCAGCCAGCGACACGATCAGCGCGGCCAACGGCTCGGCGAGATCGTGCTCGTAAATCGGGTCCGAGGCCAGCAATACCTTGCCGACGCCTTTCAACTTGGCAGCTGCATCCGCCGCGGCCTTGGTGCCCTGTCCGCCACCAGCGACGAGGATATGAACGTCAGCACCGAGCTGGCTCGCAGCCGTCAGCGCCTTGTTAGTGGAGTCCTTGAGAACGTCGTGATGGTGTTCTGCAATCAAAAGCGTCGTCATCAGAGAACCCCGGCTTCGTTCTTGAGTTTGGAAACCAGATCGGCGACCGAGCTGACCTTGACGCCCGCCTTGCGGCCCGGCGGCTCCGTTGTCTTGACGATTTCAAGCCGTGGCGTGAGATCGACGCCGTAACCTTCGGCGGTCTTCTCGCCGATCGGCTTCTTCTTCGCCTTCATGATGTTGGGCAGGCTCGCGTAGCGCGGCTCGTTCAGACGCAGATCGGTGGTGATGATCGCGGGGCCCTTGAGCTTGATGGTCTGCAAGCCGCCATCGACTTCGCGCGTCACCTTGAAGTCCGAACCATCGGCTTCGATCTTGAAGGCGAAGGTCGCCTGCGACCAGCCGAGCAATGCCGCCAGCATCTGACCGGTCTGGTTGGAGTCGTCATCAATCGCCTGCTTGCCAAGCAGGATCAGGCCCGGCTGCTCTTCGTCGGCAATGGCTTTCAAAATCTTCGCCACCGCCAGCGGTTCGGCGGCGGTGTCGGTCTTTACCAGGATGCCGCGGTCGGCGCCCATGGCGAGCGCGGTGCGGATGGTTTCGGTTGCCTGCTGCGGTCCGATCGATACGACGACGACTTCGGTCGCCTTGCCCGCTTCTTTCATGCGAAGCGCTTCCTCGACGGCGATTTCGTCAAAGGGATTCATCGACATCTTGACGTTGGCGAGTTCGACGCCCGAACCGTCGCTCTTGACGCGGATCTTGACGTTGTAATCGACGACACGTTTGACCGGTACCAGAACCTTCATGGGCCTCTTTCGCCGCTATTCGTGAGTGTGGCCGCGGAACCTAAAGGCCCAGCCTAGCGCGGTCAACGCGCGAGAGGGGGAATTTCTCCCCGTTTTAGCGGTTCTGAAACGCTTGCTCCGCCTAGCGGAGTGGATTTGGCATTCGCCACCATCTATCCGCAAACTCGACAAGCGAATGCCAAATCCAAAACTCCGCTAGCAACTTATATCTGCTGGTGGTCCTTTGATTCTAACATTCGCTCACAACAATGCCGATCCCTGAGGCGAATGTTAGAATCGGACCACTAGCGATTTTGGCCCGGCACCCAGAGCACGTCGCCGGCTCCCCGATCGTTCAGGGTGCGGCTCGCCACGAACAGAAAATCGGAAAGGCGATTCATATATTGAATGGCAGCATCGTTGACCGGCTCGTCCGGCTGCGCTGCCAGTTCCACCATGATCCGCTCGGCACGGCGGCAGATGGTACGCGCCATATGGAGATGTGCGGCCGCGGGAGTTCCACCCGGCAGGACAAATGAATTCAGCGGCGTCAAATCCGCGTTCAACCTGTCGATGTCTTGCTCAAGGCGGCTGACCTGCGTCGCCAGCAAGCGCAACCGCTCCGCCTTGTCCGGCCGCTGCGGCACCGCAAGATCGGCGCCGAGATCGAACAGATCGTTCTGAATGAGGCCGAGCATGCGATCGACCGCCTCGCCGTCGCCGAGCGCGCCACCGATCGCGCCACCGATCGCGCCCTGGAGCTGAAGGCGTACGAGCCCGATCGCCGCATTGGTCTCATCGACCGTTCCATACGCTGCAATCCGCAGATCGTATTTCGGACGCCGTTCGCCGCTGCCGAGCGCAGTGGTGCCGTCGTCGCCGGTGCGGGTATAGATGCGATTGAGAACGACCATCAGGGCATGATCCCGAAAAGTGGATACCGGTTTTCGGACCAGATCATGCCCGAAAAAAGAAACTTCTCCTAGTTCCGGCCGCCAAACGCCCAGACCGCGATCATCGCGATCACGATGGCGACGAACTGCAACAACACCCGCAACCGCATCAGCCGTTGCGACGTATTTGGCGAACCACCGCGCATCATGTTGAGCAGGCCGAGCAGCAAGACAATTGCAACCGCGCCGACGGCGACGGGAAGAATGATGGTGGAGAGAAATGAACCCATGGCCGCGTACATAACACCCGCGGCACGGGGATGCCATAACCCGCTGCAGCCCACGCGGGACACGTTCGCGTTGGCGTCCGCCGCCAAGTACCGTATGTTTTGCAACGCGACTGCTGCGGTCCCGGGGGAACGGTGAAGCAAATCCGCTACGTGTTTGACGTTGGGCTGGACGCCTTTTATGCCTTCCTCGCCGACGACGGCTGGGCGATCGCGAGCCATATCGCGCTGTCCGCCCTGATGGCGCTGTTCCCGTTCCTGATCGTGATGACATCGCTCGCCGGTTTCTTCGGCAGCCAGCAACTGGCCGATCAGGCCGTCGAGCTGATGCTGGAAACCTGGCCGCAGCAAGTGGCCAATGCATTGTCCGGAGAAATTCATAACGTGCTGACCGGCGCCAGCGGTCAAGCACTCACCGTCGGCGTCATGCTTGCAATCTATTTCGCATCGAACGGCATCGAAAGCCTGCGCGTCGCACTGAACCGCGCTTACGGCGTCTCCGAACCGCGAAGCTGGTACTGGCTGCGGCTGGAATCGATCGGCTACACGCTGGTGGCGGCGATGGCTTCGCTCGCACTCGCATTCCTGATCGTGCTCGGGCCTCTGCTGATCGCAGCGGCACGGCGTTATATTCCGCTGAGAATCGAATCCAACGAAAGCCTGCTCGATATCGCGCGCTATGCCATCTCGATCGTCTCGTTGATCACTGCGCTGTTCATGGTACATGCGTGGCTACCGGCGGGACGGCGGGGCTTCATGCAGATTCTGCCGGGCATCGTGGTTACGATGGTGGCGTCGCTGATCTCGGGCATCGTGTTCGGCGAATATCTGGCGCGCTTTGCCGAAAACTATGTCACGACCTACGCCGGCCTTGCATCGGTGATGATTGCACTGGTGTTTCTCTACTTCATCGCGGCGATCTTCGTTTACGGCGGCGAACTCAACGCCGCGATCATGAAGTCGCGGGCATCGCGCGCTGGGTCGCTGCCTGAAGCGTCGCCGCCAATGAACGCGGACTCACTGGTTTGACCAAAAACGCATTGGCTCCGGCGGCAAGCGCCAAAGCTTCATCGCTGTTGCGGCCGGATATGCCGATCACGGCAATGCTCCGCTGCCGGCCTTGAAGCGCACGCACTTGCCGGATCGCCTCGACGCCATCGATGCCGGGCAACACCATGTCCATCAGCACCACGTCGAAATCGCCTGCAGCAACACGCTCTGCGGCCGCTTCGCCACGGCCGATAAATTCGGTGGTGTGACCGAGTTCAGTCAGAATGGCATTCAGAACAACGCGGCCGAATGGATTGTCTTCGACGCTGAGGATACGCAAACTCCCGCTACTGCCGCCGGTCGAGGACTCGCCCGCCTGCCCGGACGTGGCGGGCAATTCGGCGTGTTTCACCACTACGCTCAGCGTAAACGAGGTACCGCCGCCCGGCGGCGACGCCGCGACGATATCGCCACCCATCGCGCGGGCAATCTGCTTGACCGACGAGAGACCCAACCCTGCGCCGCCGAAACGCGAAACGATCGAAACATTGGCCTGCGAGAACGGCCGGAACAGCCGCTTGATTTCGGCGAGCGACAATCCGATTCCGCTGTCGGAGACAATGAAGGTCAGCACGACGCGCCCGCCACTGCTTCGTCTTGACGTCGCGGTCAGCGCCACCTCACCGCGCTCGGTGAACTTCACGGCATTGTCGATCAGGTTTTCCAGCGCAGCGCGCAGACGGATCGGATCGCCGATCGCAAAGGCGGGCAAATTATCCGAGATCGAAATCGTTGCGCGAAGTCCTTTCGCCGCCGCCCGTCCTGCGAGCGAGTCGCCGATGATCCGCGCCAGCGCGCCGAGATCGAAGAAATCCTGCCGCACGCCAAGCCCGGCGCGGCCGTTGCGCGCGGCATCGACGAACAAGGTTGCAAGGCCTGCAAGATGCTCGGCCCCGGCCTTGATGGTATCGACCCAACGGCGTTCGCGCTCGTCGAGCTCGGATGTCGCGAGCAGGTCGCTCACCGCGAGAATGCCGGTCAGTGGCGTTCGCACCTCATGTGCGAAGGCAGCCAGCGCAGCTTCGACAATGTTCTGTTTGGAAGATGACCGCCTGGCGGATGTCTGCCTCAAACCGGCTTTTTTTGCAGTCGTCTTGGGCGCGACCTTGGCTTTGCGGCCACGCGGTTTCGCAGCCGTTTTTCGCGCGCTGGCTTTGCGTTTGAGGCGCAATTTCCCCGCCATGATTCTCCCCTGCTGTCATCATGGCAGGGGCACATGGGGGAGTCACGCAGCCGGGATTACCGTCAACCGGCTTCGACACCCGCCATCCGACGGACGTCGCCGGGCGAAAGGCCGGTTGCACGCAATGCGCGAATCGCCGTCGATTGGCTGGATTTTGAAAGCTTGGCCCCGCTCTCGTCCCGCACCAGCGCGTGGTGCCGGTAAGCCGGTTCGGGCAGGCCGAGCAAATTCTGCAACAGGCGATGGACGCTGGTGGCCCAGAACAGGTCTTGCCCCCGTACAATATGAGTAACGCCCTGCACCGCGTCGTCGATCACCACCGACAGGTGGTAGCTGGCCGGTGTTTCCTTGCGGCCAAGCACAACGTCGCCCCAAGCCTGCGGCTGCGCCACGACCCGTCCGGTTTCGCCGAGCGGCCCCTCACCCGATTCGGCCCATGTCAGGTGCCCCGCTTGATGCATTGCGGCCTCAACTTTCAAACGAAGCGCAAACGGCAGCCCGGATTGCTCAAGCCGCGCTTGCTCTGAGGCCGATTGCGTCGCGCCTGCGCCGGGATAGAGCGGCGCACCGTCAGGATCGCGCGGCCATCGGCCTTGTGTGTCGCGCTCCGCGACCAGACGCGCGATTTCCGTTCGGCTTTCAAAGCTCCTGTAAAGCAGCCCCTCTTGATCGAGCCGCACCAGAGTCTCCCGGTAGAGATCGAAATGCTCCGATTGCCGCCGCACCGGTTGCTCCCACGACAGCCCCAGCCAGTCGAGATCCTCGTAGATCGCTTCCTCGAACTCCGGGCGGCAACGCGCCGTATCGATATCCTCGATCCGCAGCAGAAACTGCCCGCCACTGGCCCGCGCCAGATCGAAGTTCAGCAGCGCCGAGCGGGCGTGGCCGAGATGAAGGTATCCGTTTGGACTGGGGGCAAATCGGAAAACGGGTGGCGGCATTGATCCTGTTTATCAGACGTGTGCATCGTAGCCAGCGATGACCATTCATCTCAGAACACAAGCCGATCTGGAAGACGCGCTGACGGCGCTGCTCAAGCTCGACCCGCGGCTCATGCCGGTGATGGACATCGCCGGCATGCCGGCGCTGCGGCAGCGGCAGCCCGGATTCGCGGGGTTGGCTGCGATCGTCTGCGGCCAGCAGGTCTCGACCATGGCAGCGGCAGCGATCTGGGGGCGGGTCAGCGCCGCGTTCGATCCGTTTCACCACGACGCCATCAAGGCGGCGCGCACCGACAAGCTCGGGCGGCTCGGACTGTCCGCGGCTAAAATCAAGACGCTGAAGATCATCGCCCGCGAACTTGCCGCCGGGCAGCTCAATCTCGAAGTCCTGGCGGAGCAGGATGCGGACGCCTCCCACAATACGCTGACGCAACTTCACGGCATCGGGCCATGGACCGCGGATATCTATCTGCTGTTTTGCCTTGGCCATGGCGATGCGTGGCCCGCGGGCGATCTCGCGATTCAGGAAGCGATGCGAATCGGGCTTGGTCTCGACACCCGCCCCACCGTGAAGCAGATGGGTCTGCTGGCCGACGTCTGGCGGCCGATGCGCGGAGCCGCAGCACATCTGTGGTGGGCGTATTATCATGCGGTCAAACGGCGCGAGGGCGTGATCGCCGATCAAAAGCCGGCGGAAAAAGCTGTTCGGAACAACCCGCTCAGAACAGCACCCAGAACAGCACTCAAGGCGCGGGCGATACTGCCCGCTCCAAAATCCAAACCCCAATCCAAGCCCCGCAGCAGCGCTAAAACCCCATGGCGCAACAAGTGATGTGAGACTTGGCATCGGATCACGACCCGGGAACAGGCTCGCTGCGCTCTTCACAATGCCGTCACGCTGACTGTAGTATGTCAGCCGGTAGCTGCTTCGGCAGCACAACCGGAGGCCGGGAGCGTTACTTGAACGCACATGTCCATAACGGCGGTTGGCCGGCGCTGGTCCTGAACGCGGACTTTCGCCCGCTCAGTTATTACCCGCTCTCGCTGTGGTCGTGGCAGGACGCGATCAAGGCGGTATTCCTCGACCGCGTCAACATCGTCGCCAACTACGATCAGGCGGTGCACAGCCCCTCCTTCGAAATGCTGTTGCCGAGCGTGGTGTCGCTCAAATCGTTCGTGAAGCCGACGACGCATCCCGCCTTCACGCGGTTCAACGTGTTCCTGCGCGACCGTTTCACCTGCCAGTATTGCCATTCGCAGGACGATCTCACCTTCGATCACATCCTGCCGCGCTCGAAGGGCGGACAGACCACCTGGGAAAACGTCGTTGCCGCCTGCTCTCCCTGCAATTTGCGCAAGGGCAATATGACGGTGGCGCAGGCGCGGATGTATCCACGTCAGCATCCGTTCGCGCCGACGGTGCACCAGCTTCACCGCAACGGCCGGCTGTTCCCGCCGAACTACCTGCACGATAGCTGGCTCGACTATCTTTACTGGGACACGGAACTCGATCCGTAGGATCGGTTTATCCGTCGCGCAGCGATCTGGCGGCTTTGCCGCTGGCACGGCGTTTGCTTTTCAATATCTGAGCGAGTCAACTCAGCGGAGCGGACATGGCCAATCTCAGCAGTGCAGATGCGACGTTTCTCATGATCGAAATCATTATGACGCTTGCAGTCCTGTTTATGTGGGCGTTCTGGACTCTTGAGCAATGGCGCGAAAAGCTGATCGATACGCGCCAGTTCGCCATGCTTCGGATCATCGAGCGAAATCGGATCATCCGGCGAAAATAGAAACAGAATGCCGACTCAGAATTGTGCAGATGCGCGAAGGCAGGGCACGGTCCGGCCTTCGTTTATCTGCCGTTAGCAATCATTAATGAATTGCTAACGGAAGGAACTATCGCGCCGCATGGGCGTTCTCATCCCGCAATTTCAGCAGCATGGTCATCGCGATCATGCGCCGAACGGAGGATTTACCTATGCGCACGTTTCTCGGAATGATCCTTGGCGCACTTCTGACAGTCGTATCCGTCTATGCCTACGACACGGCGTCGACCAGCAGCACCACAACGGCCAGTGCCCGCACGATCGTGAACTGGGACGTGGCCGCGGCCGACTGGCAGGTTCTCAAGACCCGCACGCGGGAGAGCTGGAACAAGCTCACTCAGGAAGCCAAGGGCTAAGATCGATTACAAGCGTGACGACAAACAGGCCGCTTTCGAGCGGCCTGTTTTGTTTCACCGCAGCAACAGTGTGACCGCGAGCGGCACCAGCAGCGAGGTGACCAGTGCGTTGAGGCTCATGGCGATGCCGGCAAACACACCGGCAACTTCATCGACTTGAAATGCCCGCGCAGTGCCAATGCCGTGCGAGGCGAGACCCGCAGCAAAACCGCGCGCACGAAAATCCGTGATGCCGAGACGATTCATCATCGGCGTGACCACGATCGCGCCCATGATGCCGGTGAGCACGGTCGCAACCGCGGTCAGCGCCGGGCTCGCGCTCAGCGACTCGCTGATGCCCATGGCGACGCCCGCAGTGACCGATTTTGGCGCCAGCGATAGCACAACATTGCGCGGCAGCCCCAACGCTTCGGCCAGCAACACCACCGAACCGATCGCCGACACACTGCCGACGACCAGCGCGGCCAGCATCGGGAAGATCGCCGACATGACAGCCTTGCGATTCTCGTAAAGCGGAATCGCCAGCGCGACCGTCGCGGGTCCAAGCAGGAAGTGAACGAACTGCGCGCCGCTGAAATAGGTTTCGTAGCGAGTCCCGGTCAGCCACAGGAATGCCGCGAGAATCCAGATCGAATGCAGCACCGGATTTGCCAGCGGATGACGATGCGTCGCCCGGGAGACCGCATCGGCGGCCGCATAAACAAGGAGAGTGATCGTCAGCCACAGCAGCGGCGTTTGCGACAGATAGACCCACAGCGAGAATGGCGGCTGCGTCATGACGCGCCACCCGCGTCGCGCCGCTTCATCAATTTGCTGACGATCAGAAACGTACCCGCCGTGATGAAGAGTGTCGCGATGACCGACACCGCAAGCGCGAAAACGATCGCCCAGCCATGCTCGAGCAATACATTGATCAGCTGGATGATGCCGACGCCCGCCGGGATAAACAGCAGCGACAGATTTGCGAGCAATCCGCGCGCGACGCCGACGATGGCATCGTCCTTGAGCGGCCCGAACGCCAGCGACGGGAATCGATCCCGCAGCAGCAACAGCAGCAGCATGAACAGCAGCCCGAGGACCGGCCCCGGCACCGGGACGCCGAGGCCGCGCACGATGGCCTCGCCCGCAAGCTGGCAGATGAGAATGACGCAAAGCCCCGCGATCATATGCTGGCTGCTCCGGTTGATATCGTCTCATGAGGCGCGGCGGCGGCAGGGCTGTCAACGCCCGCGCATGCATTCAGCCATGAGCAGAGATCACTGCTGCGATCTGCGATAGAGATCAGCCACGCTTTTCCAGATTGTATCCTTGAACTGCGTTGCCGGCGGGCTGGGCAGGAGGCTCGGCGGCGTCTCGCGGCGCTGGCAGTTTTCCACCAGCCACATCACCCACACTTCGCCATCGGTAAAATACAGATCGCCGCCGCCGTTGCGGCCACGCAAGGTCGGACCGATGCCGGTGACCTGATAACGCGCCGCGATCATTCCCGCTTTCTGGAGATCGGCTTCGATCAGCGCGCGATCGAGATCGATATCGGGACCGATGTGATGGGTGACTTCGCCGGTGTAGCGGCTGAAGCCGACGCTGCGATCGAACGTGACGGCGCCGAGCCAGACCGGGCGGCCCTCGTTGCCGTCTTTCAATACTTCCCACAATCGCAGATGATGCCGCTGATCGGCGCTGCCGCCGGCCGGTTTCTCGAACGCCAAATCCTGATGACGGCCAGTGTAGTACAGATTGCTGACCGGCGCTTTTGGATACGGCCGGTCAAGCGCGACGCTCTCGGAAATCTCAAGGCTCGATTTGAATGTCACCGGATCGGCAGGCACCCAGCCCGCCTTGCCCATCGCACATAGGATATCGGTCTTCGATCCGACGACGCCGATGTTGATCGGATCGCCCAGAATGCCCTGCGCGGTGGTGGTCACCATCGGCAAGCCGTCGAGCTTGCGCTGGTGCTCGTAGTGCCGCCACAGCGCCGGCACCGTGAGATAGGCGACCAGCAGGTATCCGCCAACAATTCCGGCGACCCACGCCAGCGCGCGGATCGCCTTGGATTTGTGACGTGCGACGAAGCTCACGCGGCCGAGGTTAGAGCGAAACGGTCGCCCAGCAAAGGATCACGCCTTCAGCTTCTTGTTGCATTCGCTGTAATAGCCGCCGCCCTTCTGAATCCACTTCAGACCGCCATTGGCGTTGGTGGTCTTGTTGGCGTTGTACTGATCGAGGCAGGTCTTCATGCGCTGCTTCGCTTCCTTTTCCTTGGCGTACTTCGGCGAGACAGCGGTCGGGAATACGGCCGGCCCTGAGGGCTTGGCGTCTTCCGTCTTTTCTTTCTTGGCGCTCTTTGCGGGCTTGGAGTCCGATTTGGCTTCGGGCTTCGCCTCGGATTTGGCCTGCGCGACCTGAACTTGAGCCTCCGCAGGCTTCGCCGCCGTATCCTCCGCGCCGCATTGCGACGTGCGGAATTCGTTCCACGACTGATTGCCCAGCGTTCCGGCAGCTTTAGCCGAGCCATACCTGGCGCTGCATTCCTGCAAGGTCAGTGCCTGAACCGGCGATGCCGAAACCGTTATTCCGGCCGCCAACACGCCCGCGGCGATGAGGTATTCCGACAGCGTTTTCATTTTGCGTTCCTCCCAAAGCCTACACGAGCCGAGGCCCATCCTAGCGTACCCTACAAAAAATGAAGTACGGCTTTTAGGAATAGACTTTTAGCAAGAGATTTGGGCCCCACCCACCCCGCAACGCGAGGCGACCGGGCGCATACGCCCTGCGACGGCGCGCCATGCACCATGCGCCAACGCATTTGTCGCTTAGGGCCGGATTTGCCATAAGGCGCACATCCTTTAACTTGAGCCGGATCGCGCGATCAAACTCCCCCTCCTCTCACGTTCGGATCTGCTTCATGCCGCCGAAGCCATTGCCATCGGCACGGCGGGCGGTTTGCTGTTCGCAGCGATGCATTTGCCCGGCGGATTGATTTCCGGCGCGATGATCGCGGTCGGGGCCGCCGCGATGGCGGGGCGGCCCCTCGCGATGCCACCGCTCATCGTGCAGACGATCCTGATGACGCTCGGCGTCTCGCTCGGCTCGATGGTTTCGCCGGAGCTGATATCCGGCATGGCGCGATACCCGGCCAGCATCGCGCTGCTCGCTGCTGCGACGTTCTGCGCGACGTTTGCCTCGAGCTACTATCTGCAACGCATTCATGGCTGGGATCGCACCTCGGCGCTTCTGGCCGGCACGCCCGGCGCGCTGTCGCAGATCACCATGCTCGCCAACGAAAAGGGCGCGGATGTCGCCGGCATCGCTGTCGTCCAGACGTTTCGCGTCATCGTGCTGACGGCGGCGCTGCCGATCCTGTTGGCGCTCACCGGCACCGTGGGGCCGTCGGCCATCTCGGGCCAGTTCGAGACCGCCGCGGTCTGGGCGCTGATCCTGCTCGCCGCAACAGCGGTGCTGGTGTCGTATGTGCTGCACCGGCTGAATTTTCCGGCGAGCTGGATGTTCGGCGCCATGCTCGCATCGGCCGTTTTGCACGGCACGGGCTTCGTGCACGGCGGTCTGCCGCGCGAACTTTACGCGGCGGCGCTGATCGGCATCGGCACCCTGATCGGGACACGTTTCGCCAAGATCAGAGTTAGCACTTTCATAAGCCACCTGACGGCAGCGCTCGGCTCGTTTCTGATCGCGGCCTCGATCTCGGCGATGTTCGTGGCCTTCATCGTGCTGGTGATCGGCGCATCGTTCAGCGACACGGTCGTCGCCTTTGCACCTGGCGCAATGGACGCGATGCTGGCGCTGGCGCTCACGCTGCACATCGATCCGCTGTTCGTCGGCGCGCATCATCTGTCGCGCTTCATGTTCGTCTCGATCACGACGCCCGGCATTGTCCATCTGTTCGGCAAGCCGCAGGTGGATGCGGACGATTAGCGTGATGAACTAAATTCAATCTCTAACAGTCATTGCGAGGAGCGCAGCGACGAAGCAATCCAGTTCTTGCGCTGGGACTGGATTGCTTCGCTTCGCTCGCAATGACGAGCGAAGATTGGCCTATTTTACAGCCCGCACGCCGCGTGCGGCTATCGCTGCGATGACCAACGAGATCAGCACGTTGTAACCGGCCAGCGACAGGCCAAGAAATTTCCATTGCACTTCGTCGCAGCGCACGACCTTCACCTTGCCGATACGATCCAACAGACTTCCCGAGTTCAGATCGATCACCGAACCGGAACAGTCGGTCGGGCCGGGCCAGAAGCCCCACTCGACGCCGGCGTGATAAAGCGCCAGGCCCGCATTCGCCAGCATCGCCAGCGCGATCAGGGCAAAACCAATTGCAATGCTCCGGCGGCTGACACGGCCGGACGCAATCGCCACGACTGCTGCGAGCGGGATCGCGATGTAATAGGCATAGCGCTGCTCAAGACACAGCGGACAGGGCTTCAGCCCGATGGCGAGCTGGAAGAACCACGCACCAGCCAGCGTCGCAAGCGCCAGCGCGAACACGGTCCAGGCCAGTCCTGCGGCACTGAGCACGCCCGGCCGTTCGGTTTTGAAAGACGAGTCAATTCCAGTCGTCACGGCGGCGATCCCGTTGCCTCGCCGTGGTAAACCGGACCGCCGCCGCTGTCGAGCATTCACCCTTCACAGGGTGCGCACATCCGGTTGACATCCAGTTGGCCTGCGGCGGGCGGAGTCTGCTTCACCCACTTGAAACAAACTCCGTGTTTTCTCTTATTTGGAGCATGATCTTGCCCGAAAACCGGTTTCCACTTTTCGGGATCATGCTCTATAGTCCGCCCGCTTCGCGACCCTTCACAGGCGTTACGAATGCCCCTGTGGCGGAATTGGTAGACGCGCTCGACTCAAAATCGAGTTCCGCAAGGAGTGCTGGTTCGATTCCGGCCAGGGGCACCATTTTCTCAAACTTCCTGCCTCAACTGCTCTTCAGTTTCCGCCCCAAGAAGTCGCGCATCAGCGCGGCGATTTCATCGCCCTTGTCTTCCAGCGCGAAATGCCCGGTATCGAGCAGATGCATTTCCGCATCCGGCAGATCGCGCAGGTAGGCACGCGCGCCATCAACCGGGAAGATGACATCGTTGACGCCCCACACGATCAGGGCCGGCGGCTTGCGGGTGCGGAAGAACTCCTGGAATTTCGGATAGAGCGCGACGTTAGTCCCGTAGTCCTTGAAGATGTCGAGCTGAATCTCCGCGATGCCGGGGCGATCGAGCAGCGCCTGATCGTGAACCCAGCTGTCGGGATCGATGCGCGACGGATCGCGCACGCCATCGACGTACTGGAATTTGGTCGCGTCCGGCGTCATGCCCGCGCGCAGCGCGTTGCGGTTCTCGGCGTTATCGTTTGCCCAGTAAGCCTTGATCGGCTTCCAGAACTCTTTCAGGCCTTCCTCGTAAGCATTGCCGTTTTGCACCACTAGCGCCGTGACGCGCTCGGGGTGACGCAGCGCCAGCCGGTAACCCACCGGCGCACCGTAATCCATCACATAGAGCGCGTACTGCCTGGCTCCGAGTTGCGTCAGCAGCCTGTCGACGAGTTCGGCGAATTTCGCGAAGCCGTATGGGAAACTCGCGCGATCCGGCACCGCGCTCTGGCCGAAGCCCGGATAGTCCGGCGCGATCACGCGATAACGATCCGCAAGCTGCGGGATCAGATTGCGAAACATGCGCGACGACGTCGGAAAGCCGTGCAGCAGGACAACGACCGGCGCGTTCGCCGCACCGGCCTCGCGGTAAAACATATCGATGCCATCGATTTTTACGGTCCGGTGATGCGTCACGGCCGTATTTGGCTTTGCTGAGGCGGCCTTGGCTTTGGGCTTCATGGCATCTTGCGCAAAAGCTGGAGCCAGAGCGGCCAGACTGAGCGCCGTGGCGCTCGCACCGAGCAATGCGCGGCGGCTTTGAAAATTCGTCGGGACATTTGTCATCGTCGCACTCCTTCGGCATCGAGGCGGGATTCCGCCGGTTGCCGATCAAGCTAATGAATTCCGCATTCCGGTCGAATAGCCGTTGCGTACAATCAATCATTTCATAAAATGGAATACCGATGGATCGTCTCGATGCCATGAAAGTGTTCGTCACCGCGCTCGACGAGGGCAGCCTCGCCGCAGCCGGACGGCGGCTGCGCCATTCACCGGCGGCCGTGACACGCGCGATCGCCGCACTGGAGGCACATATCGGCACAAGGCTGCTGCATCGAACCACCCGCAGCATCAAATTGACCGATGCGGGCGAGCGCTACGCCGAAACATGCCGGCGGGTTTTGGCTGAACTCGATGAAGCCGGATTGCAGGCGGCCAACGAGCGCAGCGCGCCGCGCGGACTGCTGACGCTCACTGCGCCTCTCGCGGCTGGCGCACAGATTCTTCGGCCTGTGCTCGATGATTTTCTCGAAACGCAGCCGGCCGTCCATGCGCGGCTTCTGCTGTTCGATCGGCCTGTCAACCTGATCGACGAAGGGATCGATCTCGCGTTACGCATCGCGCATCTACCCGATTCCAGCCTGATCGCAGTGCGCGTCGGCGAGGTGCGCCGGGTGCTGTGTGCATCTCCGCAGTATCTCAAATCGCACGGCAAGATATCGGCGCCCGCCGATTTACCAGAACAACGGGTCATTGCACTCAGCGACACGGTGCAAAGCGACGTCTGGAGCTTTCCCGTCTCGCCGGGCGCAAAACGCTCGCTCAAAGTCAAAATTCAGCCGCGGCTGATCGTCAACACCATGGAAGGCGCGATCGGCTCTGCGCTCGATGGCTACGGCATCTCACGCGCGCTGTCATATCAGATTCACGAGCACGTCCGGGCTGGCCGGCTGGAATTGCTGCTCGAACGCTACGAACCGCCGCCACTTCCGGTACACCTGATCGTGCCGGAAGGCCGGCTTCAGGTTGCCAAGATTCGCGCGTTCGTGGATTTTGCGTTACCGCGCCTCAAGGCTGCGTTTGCCCAACGCGCCGCACTGAGCCGTGCGAAAAGCGGCCGAACGCGCTCCTGAGATCCATCGCCGGGAGTTGACCGATCAAATCGAAAACATCACGTTGCCTCAGTGAATGCATTGCGGGCTAATCGATCCAGAAATGAACGACGCGACATTTTGTAGGGATAAAGATGACCGGCCAACCGAAATTCGAGCTGTTCGCGTTCTGGCGCACGTCGGCCACATATCGGGTGCGCGTGGCGCTGAACCTGAAAGGGCTGCAAGCGGACGAGCGCTTCATCAACATCGACGCCGGCGATCAGCGCAGCGAGGCGTATCTCAAGATCAATCCGCTCGGCGGAATTCCAACGCTGGTCGAGGCCGGCCATCCGCCGCTCACTCAATCATCGGCGATCCTGGAGTTTCTCGACGAGATTCATCCCTCGCCGCCATTGCTGCCCGCCGATCCGCACGGCCGGGCACGGGTGCGCGGGATTGCAGCGATGCTGACCGCGGACACCCACCCGATGGTGACGCCGCGGATCAGGAAATATCTCACGACAACCGGCGGATTTAACGACGCTGCGTTCCGCGCGTGGCAACAGCATTGGTTCACCACCGGGCTTGCCGCGGTGGAGCAGCGTCTTGCAAGCGAGCCCGCGACAGGAAAATTCTGCCACGGCGATCAGCCGACGATCGCCGATATTTGTCTGGCCAGCATCATCGCGGTGATGCGCGTTTTCAAGATGAGCGTGCCGGATACGCCGACCATCGACCGGATCATCGCAACTTGCGACGCGCATGACGCCTTCGCCAAGGCCGATCCCTACAAGCAGGCCGGTGCGCCGAAAGTCTGAGCGCCATCCGCTCAATCCAGTCTGACCAAAAAAACGGCGGCGCAAGTGAGGGACCACTTGCGCCGCCTTTGACTCTTCGACTTTGCCGGTTACTCGGCGGCTTGCATCATCTGCGGCGTGCCGAGATCGAAACGATCGAGGTTCATCACCTTGGTCCACGCCTTGACGAAGTCCTTGACGAACTTCGCTTTCGCGTCGCCGCTGCCATAGACTTCGGCGAGCGCACGAAGCTGCGAGTGCGAACCGAAGATCAGATCGACGCGCGTGCCGGTCCACTTGACCTCGTTGGTCTTGCGGTCGCGCCCCTCGAAAGCGTTGTCCGATCCCGCGACAGGCGCCCACAGCGTGGCCATATCGGTGAGGTTGACGAAGAAGTCGTTCGTCAGCGTCCCTGGCTTCTTGGTGAGAACGCCATCCCTGGACTGACCGGCATTCGCACCGAGGACGCGCAAGCCCGCGACGAGAACCGTCATCTCCGGGCCTGACAGCTTCAGCAACCGCGCCCGATCGATCAATGCTTCTTCCGGCGCCATGATCGATTTGCCGCGATAGTAGTTGCGGAAGCCGTCGGCGACCGGCTCGAGCGCGTTGAACGAATGCGCGTCGGTCTGCTCCGCCGACGCATCCATGCGGCCCGGCGTGAAGGAAACCTTCACGTCGTTGCCACCGTCCTTGGCTGCTTTTTCGATAGCCGCAGAGCCGGCGAGAACGATCAGGTCGGCAAGCGAAACTTTCTTGCCGCCCTTTGCCGATCCATTGAACTCTTTCTGGATCGCCTCGAGCTTGGACAGCACCGCCGCAAGCTCCTTCGGATTGTTGATGTCCCAATCCTTCTGCGGGCTGAGGCGGATACGTGCGCCGTTAGCTCCGCCACGCTTGTCCGATCCGCGGAACGTCGATGCCGACGCCCATGCGGCCGAAACCAGTTGCGGCACCGACAATCCCGAGCCGAGAATCTTCGTCTTCAGGCCTGCGATGTCGGCATCGTCGATCAACGGATGATCGACCGCCGGAATCGGGTCCTGCCAGATCAGCGTTTCCTTTGGCACGAGCTTGCCGAGGTAGCGCACGACCGGGCCCATGTCGCGATGCGTGAGCTTGAACCATGCACGCGCGAATGCATCGGCGAATTGCTCCGGATGCTGATGGAAGCGCCGCGAGACTTTCTCGTAGGCCGGATCGAACCGCAGCGCGAGGTCAGTTGTCAGCATGGCCGGCAGATGCTTCTTCGATTTGTCGAACGCGTCCGGAATATCCGCGGGTGCGTTTTTCGCCTTCCACTGTTGCGCGCCGGCCGGGCTCTTGGTCAGCTCCCATTCGAACTTGAAGAGGTTGTCGAAGAACGAATTGCTCCACTTGGTCGGCGTCTGGGTCCACGTCACTTCGGGACCGCCGGTGATGGCGTCGGCGCCGAAGCCGCTGCCATGCGTGCTTTTCCAGCCGAGGCCCTGATCTTCGATGTTGCCGCCTTCCGGCTCCGGCCCGATCAGCGATGGATCGCCGGCACCATGGGTCTTGCCGAACGAGTGGCCGCCGGCGATCAGCGCCACGGTCTCCTCGTCGTTCATCGCCATGCGCGCGAAGGTTTCGCGGATGTCGCGGGCCGCTGCGACCGGGTCGGGATTGCCGTTCGGGCCTTCCGGATTGACGTAGATCAAGCCCATC
>JAKFUP010000103.1 GCA_021732625.1 Hyphomicrobiales bacterium | reverse complement strand
GCGCGGCGCCCGCGTGATCGAGCGCGCCATCGTTCATGGCACCACGCGGATGCGAACGCATGTCGAAATCGACCCGCGCATCGGGTTGCGCGGGTTCGAGGCAGTCAAGCAACTCAAGCGCGATTATGCTTGGGCCATCGATCTGTCCCTGTGCGTGTTTCCGCAGGAAGGTCTCACTAACGATCCCGGCACCGAAGAGCTTCTGGTCGAGGCATTGTCCAATGGCGGCGATCTGATCGGCGGCTGCCCCTATATGGACACCGATCCGAACATGCATCTTGAGAGGCTGTTCAACCTTGCGCAAGCCTTCAACGTCGATATCGATCTGCATCTTGACTTCGATCTCGATCCATCGTGGTGGCACCTCGATGAGGTTTGCAAGCAGACCGAGAAACGCGGATATCAGGGCCGCGTCGCGATCGGCCATGCCACCAAACTATCCGCCCTGCCACCGGATGCGCTTGATCGGGCCGCAGCACAGCTTGCCCGCGCCGGTGTTGCCGTCACAGTCTTGCCGGCAACCGATCTTTACCTGATGGGCCGCGACGCCACGCATAACTCGCCGCGCGGATTGACGGCCGCACACAAGCTGGTCGAAAAAGGCGTGTTGTGCTCGATCGCCACCAACAACGTGCTCAATCCGTTCACGCCGTTCGGCGACGCATCGCTGCTGCGGATGGCGAATTTCTACGCCAACGTCGCACATGCATCCGTCAGCGAATTCGACGCATGCCTCGATCTCGTGACGCAGCTACCCGCCCGAATGATGAAGCTCGATGACTACGGAATTGCCGTGGGTAATTCCGCGGACTTTGTCGTGCTCAACACCGACAGCGGCAGGAACGCTATCGCTGAACTACCCGACATTGTGATGGGCTTTAAAAATGGACGTCAAAGCTTCAATCGCCCGCTCGCTCGATTGATGGCCCCGAGCGCTTAGCCACCGCTGTACTCGGGAGTACATCTCGAGACACTGTTTTAAAAAAATAACATAATAAATCGATTATTTTGACATATATAATCTGTTGGATCGTTTGATTGGAACTCACGATATTGGGTTGAAAGCTGAGGAGCCAACCCGTGACGATCATGCCGGATACCAACATCGCCCCAACTTTGAATGACAGCGCCAGCGAACAGAGTCGGCCAGAACGAATTCGTTTGCCGGACATTCATGGAACGGGAATCTGGCCAGGACTATTCTTGACCACGGTTGTTGCCACGGCGGCTTATGGCATCAGGGTGCTGCCGGGAATGACCACGTTCAATCCAATGATCATCGCCATTCTGATCGGGATCGTGTTTCACAATCTGGTCGGCACACCGGTGTGGGCCAAGGGAGGCATTACTTTCAGCACGCGCCGCCTGCTGCGCCTGGCGATCATCCTGCTCGGACTGCAACTGACAATCACACAGGTCGTCGAAGTCGGTGGGCGTGGGATTGTAATCGTTGTTGCGACGCTGTTGGCAACTTTCGCTTTCACCGTATGGATTGGGCGGCTGCTCGGTGTGGACCGCAAGCTGGCTCAGCTCATTGCCGCCGGCACCTCAATCTGCGGCGCATCGGCAGTGATCGCAACCAACGCCGTCACTGACGCGCGCGATGAAGACGTGACTTATGCTGTTGCCTGCGTCACCGTGTTTGGATCGATCGCGATGTTCGTTTACCCGTTGCTGCCAGGATTTCTCAACCTCGATCCCCATGCGTTTGGACTCTGGAGCGGTGCGTCGATTCATGAAATCGCGCAAGTCGTTGCCGCTGCATTTCAAGAGGGCCAACGCGCCGGCGAGTTCGGCACAATGACCAAGCTCGCCCGTGTCATGCTTCTGGCGCCTATGGTAATTGCACTCGGTGTGATGTCAGCCACGACATCGAGGCAGGCAAGTCTTGATGTGAATGCAACAGCAGCCCGCCCGCCAATACCCTGGTTTGTCCTTGGCTTCGTTGCATTGATCGGCATCAACAGCATCATCTACATATCGGCCGAAGCGAGAATCTGGATTGCCACACTGACCACATTCCTGCTTACGGTCGCACTTGCGGCAATGGGTCTTGAAACGGACATTCGCAAGCTCACTGCCAAGGGCTTCCGACCCGCGGTACTGGGGGCGTGTGCATTCCTGTTTATCGCCTGCTTCAGTCTCATACTCATCAAGTTGATGGGATAACTCGATGACTCTGGAACAACTTCGCATCTTTATCGCGGTTGCCGAGCATCAACATGTAACGCAAGCCGCCGGCGAGTTGAACCTGACACAATCGGCAACAAGCGCCGCCATCGCAGCGCTTGAATTGCGTTATGGGATCAAATTGTTCGATCGTATCGGGCGCGGCATCGTACTAACGCACACCGGCCGCGAATTTCTGAACGAAGCGCGCGGCGTCGTGGCCCGCGCCAAGGCTGCGGCACAAGTGCTCAACGATCTTGCCGGCTTGAAGCGAGGATCGTTGTCCATCGCGGCTAGCCAGACAGTCGCGAACTACTGGTTACCGTCACGCATTCAGATTTTTCAGAAAGCTCATCCTTCCATCGAACTCCGCGTCGCTATCGCGAATACCGGGCAAGTCGCCAGGCTGGTTCACGACGGCGATGCCGACGTTGGTTTTGTCGAAGGCGAGATCGACAATCGATCCCTGTCCACACGCAAGATCGAAGGCGACTCGCTTGTCGTCGTCGTAGGCAAGAGTCACCCTTGGATCGGCCAGAAGAGAATTTCGCCTAGGCACTTTCATACGACGGCGTGGGTTCTGCGCGAGCACGGCTCAGGAACGAGATCCATGTTCGAAGTTGCCCTTCGACGATATGGCCTCAAGCTGCCCGATCTTCGTATTGCGCTCGAACTTCCGTCCAACGAAGCTGTACGTGCCGCAGTTGAAGCGGGGGAACACGCCACCGCGATCTCTGATCTCGTTGCCGCCCAATCCCTCGCCTCGGGCGCACTTCACCGCATCAAGATAGACTTGCCGAAAAGGCCATTTTTTATTGTAAGGCACAAAGAGCGGTATGAAAGTCACGCAGAGAAGGCGCTACTGACCTCGTTCCTTACGCGGCCAAACAACAACTAAGAAGTCGAGCAGTATGGTCGCTGAAGGGCGGCAACCGATCAAACGACAATCGGATACTTCAAACCAACTCATCTTGAAGTCCTAAATGATGACGAAGCGTTCGGCCATCATATTCCCGGCGAAACAAACCCTTGTCTTGCAAAATCGGAATTACCCCATCCACAAATTCATCGAACGTGTCGGGCAGGAACGCCGGTGAAATCACAAAGCCGTCAGTCGCGCCCGACGCAACGATATCAGCGAGTTCATCAGCGATATCCTTCGCAGTTCCTACCAACCGCGGACACATCACACCGCGGCCGTAAATGCGGCCAGCGTCGGCAATTGTCATCGGCTTCCCCGCTGCGATGCTTTTCAGCGCCATCAGGTTGCCCTGACTCCCCGTCGATTGAACCCCCTCGATACTCGCATCCAGCGCCAGGTCAGAAAAATCGGCATTGGTATGGGACCCAAGCGTCGATAGTCCCACCAACGGATCGACAAGACTGTCATGAAGATCGCGTTTGTCTTCGGCTTCAGAGCGGCTTTCCCCGACGAAAGGCATGACTGCCATCAGTATCTTGCTCGCGTCAGGTGCGCGGCCGGCGTTCACCAGAGCGGTACGCACGTCATCCGAAAAGATTCGCATGCGCTCCATATTAGGCTGAAGCGCAAAAATCACTTCCGACCAGCGAGCCGCGAAAGCTTTGCCACGTCCTGACGATCCAGCCTGAATCACGACTGGCTTCCCTTGCGGGCTTTTTGGAATATTCAAAGGCCCGCGCGACTGAAACCACTGACCCTTGTGATTGAGATAGTGGACCTTGTCAGGATCCGCATAAATACCCTTCTCACGATCAAGGATAAGTGCGTCCGTGTCCCAGCTATCCCAAAGCTTAAACGCAACTTCCATGAATTCGTCGGCGCGATCATAGCGTTCGTCATGACCGAGGTGCGGAACGCTGCCGAAGTTCAGGGCCTCTCCGTCGTTCATGGATGTCACGACATTCCACGCCGCGCGGCCCGCTGAGATATGGTCCAACGTCGCAAACTCGCGAGCGATATTGTAAGGCGCATCGTAGGTCGTCGATCGGGTCGCTCCGAGACCAATGTGCTGCGTAACCGCAGCGAGCGCGCCAAGGATCGGCAGCGGATCCATTCTGGTGGCGTCTTGGTCGCCATGCCGGATACCGGTCTCGTGACTCATGCCATAACGGTCTGCAATCGCCAGCCGGTCCGCAAAAAATAGAAAGTCGAACCTGCCTCGCTCGAGCGACCTCGCAATATTGGCATAGTGCTCTAGACTGAGAAACTTCGTGTCATGTTTCGGATTGCGCCATATCGCGTGACTGTGAACGACCGGACCTGCGATCAGAAACCCGCACATATGCATCATTTTCGATTTTGACACGGCGTCCTCCCTTGGGCGGACCAGCGGTCCGCCCGTGTTGCCGTTTGAGATAACGTTCGCGACCGAGCGAAAACGTTGTTTAGGTCACCACCTCGATGATGCGGTTTTTGCCCTTCTCGATCACCTGATGCAGGAACGAGCGATTGAGTTGATCGCCCCGCTCGTCGAAATCGACCGACGCACCTGCGCCGACGAAGTTGATCTTCTTGCCGGCACGAACCATCTCCAGCGCCTTTACGATATCATCGACTTCCTCGCCGGGCGGATTGCAGACTTCACGGATGGACTTGGCCCAGGCGGCACCTTCCTGGCTCTTCGCGTGTTCCATCGCCAGCGCTGTGACGCAGACCTGATCATGGGTGTTGCCAGCGAACAGGAACGCGGTTCCTTCCGGTGCGCCCATCAGCTTGACGAATTTCTTATAGGCCGCTGATTCGAGCGGAGGCGCTGGCTGAACGTGATGAATTCCTTCTGCAACTTCCGGGGGAACACTCCGGAGATATGCGCCGTCGGCGTCAGCTCCAGTCCCAAGGCCAAGAATCTTGGATTTGAAGCCGCCGCGGTAAACTTCCTTGGTGATCGCAACGAAATCAGTCAGCAACGAGAGGCAGAACACGCCATCTGGCTCGGATCCGAATGCTTTTTCGACTTCCGAACGATATGAGGCCTGATCCGGATTGTAGAGCACGGTCTCCGTCACGACGCCGCCGAGTTTGGCCATTTCCGCCTTGAACGGCTCGATCATCGAGATCACGAACGGATTCTGTTGCGCAAGCAGTGCAACCTTCTTGAGTTTCAAGCTGTTCAAAATCCTCGCGCCAGCCGGCCCCCATTGGGTGCTCTTTGCCTGGAAGCGATAAACCAGCCCCTTGGTGTCGCCATCGGTGATACCGTTGGCCGAAGCAGACACCATCTGCACCTTGTTGGCCGCTAGGATGATCGGCTTGGCGGCCAGCGCAATCGGGCTTCCCCAGAAGCCGCCGACGAGTTCGACCTTGTTGACGTCCAGAAGTTTCCGCGCGCCAGTCAGACCGGCGGTCGGGTTGCTCTCGGAGTCTTCGACATAGAGGCGCAGCTTGCGCCCACCCAGAATGCCGCCAGCATCGTTGACAATCTTCACAACGAGCTCAGCCGCCTTCTTCATATCAGGTCCGTAAGGACCGGTTGCCCCCGAGAATGGCAACACCATTCCGATCGGAATCTCGGAACTTCCCTGCGCGAAAGCGGACCTTCCGAAAGGAGCAAGGGAGAGACCAAGGCCGGCGACGACATGTCTCCGGTTGAGCAGTGCTTTGGCATTTGTCATGACTGTCAATCCTTATGTGCGAGATGAAATGACTGTTGGTTGAGTGCGGCAGCGGCGCTGCCGTCGTCGATCTGCAGTGCGTCATTGAACCGGTTGAAAAAACCTGCGAGCCCGATCCGCAACGTCAGCTCGACAATCTGGTCATCGCTGAATTTGCTTCGCAGCCGCTCGAAAACATTGTCCCGAATTCGCCCCGAACTCTCGGTGACAAGCATAGCGTATTCGACGACAAGCCGATCAGTGTCGTCGAAATCGGAGTGATCCGTTCTCGGAAGCTGTGCGATAGCCTCGGCGGACAGCCCTTCGATGAGAAGCACCGGCGAATGACTGGCGACGCAGTAGGCGCAGGCGTTCAGCTTCGAGGTGACGACGATGGCGAGTTCGATATAGCGCCACGGCACCCTGCCCCTC
Source organism: Hyphomicrobiales bacterium (assembly GCA_021732625.1). Lineage (GTDB taxonomy): Bacteria > Pseudomonadota > Alphaproteobacteria > Rhizobiales > Xanthobacteraceae > SG-bin9. The sequence goes on along the minus strand of JAKFUP010000103.1, from coordinate 32,714 downwards.
GCCTTCAACTCCATCAGCATCGGATACAGGTGGTTGAGCGCCGGCGGCACGTGCGCCAGAACTGAGGCCTGATCGGCGAACGGGCCAAACTTTACGAACTTCTCGTAGATTCCGGCGGTTTCCGCTGGCAATGCGCTCGATGGCAACGACGGCACGCGGGGCATTATTGACCTCCCTTTTCCGTTGGAAAAAATTCGCGAGCGCGACGATGCGGCTCCGGCAGAAGTCCTTGGGGCCGCAGAATCAGCAGAAGAACAATGCCAAGCCCGATCGCGCCCAACCGCAAAGCGGAGAGTTGCGCACCATCGATCACCTGCATCACATCCTTCAGGAATCGCGTCGCTTCAATCAGCGTCATGATGGTCCCCGCCCCGATCAACAGTCCGGTGTTAGAACCGCGCCCACCCGCGATCACTGCCATGAACGCATAGGCCGTGATGATCGAGGTGAACTGACTGGGATCGATATAGGTCAGGTAGAAGGCATGCAGCGAGCCGGCGACGCCCATCGCGGCGCCACCTATCGCAAACGCCTTCACTCGCAATAACAGCACGGGTTTACCAAGCGCGCTTGCAGCGGTCGCATCATCCCGAACGGCGCGCAGAACACGACCGAACGGTGAACGCACGAGCGTCTCAAGCACGAGATAAACCGCGGCGACCAGCAGTAATGCGAAGGGCAGCAGGACCACATCGTAATTTCCAGCCGGGGCCAGCGAAACGAAAGGCCGAGGGATATTCGGGATGCCGAGGGCGCCACCCGTCAGCCAGTCTTCATTCAATAAAAGGATGCGAACGATCTCCCCGAATCCGATGGTCACGATCGCGAGGTAATCATCGCCCAGCCGAATGGACAGAAGCGCCAGAAATGTGCTGGCGATTGCGCAGAGCGTCGCAGCCGCAATCATTCCGCCCACCCAGCCAAGCGGCGGCGACAACAACGCGGCCGTGTAAGCGCCGAGTGCGACGAATCCGACAACGCCAAAGTTAACAAGACCTGCGACGCCCCACTGAAAATTCAGGGCGAGACCGACGAGCGCGGCGACCGAAACCAGCACGATCAGCGTGGTAAGGTAAGCGATCATTTCCGCAAAGCCTTGCCGCCAAACAGACCCTGAGTCCGGACCAACAGCAGTATGAGGATCACGCAGAAGCTGACCACTTGCCGATAGTTTGTCGGAAGAACCAGCGTCGAAAGCTCCTCCGTAATTCCAATCACAATCGCACCAACGACCGCACCAATCGGACTCCCTAGTCCACCCAGAATGGCTGCAGCGAAAATTGGAATCTGGTAATTCCATCCAATCAAGGGATCGATAGCGCGATCAAGCCCGGCAAGTACGCCCGCGAGTGCGACAAGCGCTCCCGCGAGCGCCCAGGCGACGTTTGCAATGAAGTTGCGCTCCACGCCACGCACAGCAGCCAGTGCGGGATTGTCAGCGACGGCACGCATCGCACGGCCGATCGGCGACGCATAGAACAGAAATTGGATCACCGCGACGCAGACAAGAACCACAATCACTATTGTCAATTGCTCTTGATTGACACGCAAGCCAAGCCAGCGAATGGGCCGAGCGATCTCGATATTGAAGTTGCGGGTGGCATTTCCGAACGCGAAACGGCAGATATTCTCCAGAATGAGGGCGATGCCCATGGAAGCAACGAGTAGCGTGATCGATCCACGGTCGCGCAGCCTGCTGAATACAAGAAAATTGCAAAGCATTGCGACGCCCGCAACCGTCACAGCCGACAACACGGCAGCAACCGGCAACGGTGCGTTCAGAAGCCTGTTGAAGATCCAGGCGCTGTAGGCGCCAAACGTCAACATTGAGCCGATCGCGAAGTTTGGAAACTTGAGAACGCCGAACGTGATCGTGAGCGCAAGTGCGGGCAGCGCGATCAGAAGACCGGTGATGGTGCCGTTCAACAGAAGTTGTGCAACCATGCCTACAGCGCCTTCCCGAAGAAGAGTGCTGCAAGGTCTGCTTTTGATATCTCAGCTGCCGACGCCTGAAGGCGCTTTTGACCGGCAACAAGAACCAGTACTTCGTCCGCGATCTGCAATGCTGCCGAAACATTTTGTTCAACAAGAAGAACCGTCACGCCGGATTCGCGCACGCGAGCCACTGCCTCCATGGTTTCACCGACGAACTTCGGTGAAAGCCCCGCAGTTGGCTCGTCGAGCAACAACACCTCCGGATTGGCAAGCAGAGCACACGCAAAGGCCAGCATCTGACGTTGACCACCTGACAGATTTCCAGCGAGGGTTTTGGGCCGCCGCGTAATCTCGGGAAACATCGACAGGACCTGCATTTCCTGTGCCGGACCAACGCCAGTGCGGCCCCGCAGAAATTCCGTCGCCAGTTTTAGATTCTCGCGGATCGTCAGATTGCGAAAGATGTTCGCTTCTTGCGGGACGTAGGCCAGACCCGCCGCAACACGCTTGGCCGGCGAGAGATTGCCGATGTTCTTTCCGGTGACGCTGATCTCTCCAGCCCTTGTGTTCAGCAAACCCGCGATGGTCTTGACGAAGGTGGACTTTCCCGAGCCGTTGGGGCCGATCACGGCCATGATGGTTTCCGGGGCCAGATCAAGGTCGATCCCGCAAATGATGTCACCGCCGCCGCCATAACCAGCGCGCAGACCGCTTACACTCAGAGCCGAATTCGCCGCGCCATCCATCATGCGGGCATTCCGAGATAGGCTTCGACAACGCGCGGATCGGCCGTCACCTCAGCAAACGAACCGGATACCAGCATCTTGCCTTCAGCAAGAACGTGAACGTCATCGCAAAGTTCTGCGATCAGGTGCATATCGTGTTCGACGATGCCGAAGGAGATGCCTTCGTCCCTGAGTTCGCGGATCAGGCGCATGATGACGTCTAGAAGCGGCGGGGAGACACCGGCGGCCGGCTCGTCCAATAAAATAAGCTTCGGCTCAAGCAGAAGCGCGCGCGCAAGCTCGAGCAGCTTTTTCTGGCCACCGGAAAGTTGCGAGGCAGATTGATCCGCCAGATGCCAAAGCCCGATGCGAGCAAGAATACGGCGCGCCTTGATTGCGTTGTGTTGTTCCTGCTCCTGAACGGTCGGGCGTCTAAACAACGCACCGGATACGGTCTCGCCCATCTGATGCCCCGGCGACAGCAGCAGGCTCTCAAGTACTGTCAGCCCGCTGAGTTCTCTGACAATCTGAAAAGTCCTGACCAGTCCGAGAGACGCAATGCGGTGTGCTGCAACTCCAGTGATGTCATGCCCCTCAAAACTGACTCGACCGGCATCTGGCTTGACCATCCCGGAAATCAAATTCAGCAACGTGGTCTTGCCAGCGCCATTCGGACCGATCAGTCCGGTAATGAGGCCCTTGCGGAGTGAGAGAGTGCAGCCGTCGATGGCAGCAACGCCGCCGAAGCGTTTCGTGAGGTTATCGATGGTAAGATAGTCCGTCATCGAGCCCCACGAGCGACGAAGCCGAAACCAAAATCCTGGGCCTGTTGTCCCGGTGCAGCAAGACCATCGAAAGCATCAAATCGGTCTGTCGGGTCGTCATCCCACCAGCCGGGCAACGATATTGACCAACCAATCGACATGCGCGCCCTCTCGCGAGCTTAAATGCCTTTAAACATTGAGGAAGTTAAACGGGCGAACGCACCTAAAGCAAATTTATTGTGCTTCGCAAAAAGCAAAGCATTGCTTATGATCCCGATATGGGCCGCCCGCTTGAAATCACATTGCTCCGAACATTCGTTTTGCTGGTCGAAGAACAGAGCGTAACACGCGTAGCGCGCCGTCTTAACCGAACACAACCTGCCATCAGTCTTCAGGTTCGCCGGCTGGAAGACGCCGCGGGCCATCCGATATTCGAAAATGACCTGCGCCGGCTACGCCTCACGCGTCATGGCGAGATGCTGCTGCCTTATGCACGAACGATGCTGAAGACACACGACGAAGCACGCGCGTGCCTGTCGACGGAAGAAGTTGCGGGCCGGGTTACGCTTGGTTGTCCCGATCTCTATGCCGCATTTCTGTTGCCGCAAACGCTCGCAAGTTTTCGAGCTTCTTATCCTGGCGTTGACGTGACCGTTCGCTGTGCCTTGAGCACGCAGCTTTCAGAAGAAATCTCGGCAGGCCGGCTTGACCTCGCGCTTGCGACACGCATGCCGCACGTGAATCCAAAGGTTGGAAGCATTGCGCTATTGCGCAAGGAGCCGCTGGTTTGGCTGGGCGCTGCTAATGGCAACGCTCACCAAGCCTCGACTATACCTCTGGCGATGTTGCCGGAGGGAAACCTCTATCGTGACTATGCTGTTGCGGCCCTTGATGAGGCTAACCGAGCCTGGAGAATTTCCTGTGTCTCGGAAAGTATTGCCGGGATGCAAGCCATGGCGCTCGCCGATGCAGCAGTGATTGTGCTGGCTGCGTCCGTGCGTGTGCCGGGTTTACGGCAGCTCGGCATACAAGACGGAATGCCCCCTTTGCCGCCGGTTGAACTTGTGTTGTGGCGCCGCAACCCGGGTACACTGCCAGCCGCCGATCATTTGGCGGCCTATATCACGCAGGATATCGGCAGAGCGCATTCTCAGTCATAGCCACCGCGGACACTTCGCGATGCGTCGATACATCCAAAGCGGCGATCGTCTTTCGTGTACCGGTCTCGCCTATCGAATACGCGACGCTCACCACATCGTTTGGCGCGCCCGCTCGGGCCACGCGCGATCATAGTCCATGCCACCGACACGGTCTTCGCTCATCCCCGCCAGAATGTCGCCGGGGGTCGGCAGTGTCCGGGGATCGACGTGTTTCGAGAAGTTCCAGAGATCGGAAACGCTCGGCTACGACGCTTTCACGGGTGACGATTTTGCCTTCCCGGCGAATATCACGTCACGTATTGCAAAATGGCACGATGTCACATCCGATCCGCGGACGTACGGATTTCATGGCACTCAAAAAGCACCCTTCGCGCTGGCAAACGGAAAAGACGAAGCAGAATTGCGCGCCGCTTGCGCGGCATTCTGCACCCGGCCGCGCGAGATCGCTCGCATTGAGCTGATCGTCGCTTCTATCAGCGGGTTCATTGCTTTGATACCGGCTCAAAAATCCTCTGCGCTCGTGCAGCTCGCGAACGAAGTGGTCGAGGCGCTCGACATGTTTCGCGCGCCGCTCAGTCCTGACGATCGAGCGCGACGAAATCCGTCAAGGCTGACGAAACGTCAGATCGCTTATCTCGATCGCTGGGGCTATCCTTATGTCATGGATGAATTTCGTTTCCACATGACACTCACCGGCCGGCTTGAGTCGCAGCAAGCCAATGCAATCCAATCGATGCTGACACAGCGCTTCTCTGAGACCTATATTGCCGCAATAGCAATCGACCGCATCGCCCTGTTCCGCCAAAACACCCCTAAGGAGCGCTTCCGCATCATCAAAAACTATCCGCTGACCGAAGTCGATCGCCGTCACACTCTCACATCCCGCTGAACCAGTTGAAGCCTTCCTTCTCGTAATAGGTCTGCGGCCGATTGTTGGTGACTTCAAGCGCCGTTATCCACTTGGCGTTCTTGAATCCGATCTTGGTCGCTGTGCGCAGACGCAACGGAAAGCCGAACGGATCCGCCATCAGCTCCTTTGCATACTTGGTCGCCAGCATCGTTTGCGGATGCAGCGCCGACGCCATGTCCAGCGACTCGGTGTAGTCGTCCGCGCATTTAAACGCGACGTACTTTGCCGAAAGGTCGGCGCCAATGCGCTCCAGAAACGTCTTGAGATTAACCCCGGACCATTGGCCTATGTAGTCCCAGCCCTCGATGCAGATGTGCTTGATAATCATTTCCTGCTCAGGCAATGCGTAAATATCGGACGCGCGCCACGGCCGCTTGTCGGCGATCAGTCCCGACAGCTCGAGCTTCCAGCCATTCACATCCACCGGCTGAACATCCTCGATGTTGTAGTGTGCATTGAAGCGCGGCGGCTTGACTACCCGCGACTCCGGATAGGTCGGAGCCAAGTGGTTCGGCCGAAATATCACGGACTGCGCAAGATCGTTCCACGTCGATACAGCGCGCAATGCGCTCTGGACCTGATCGACCTCCGACACATTACAGCCGGTGAGAAAAGACAGCGCGCCGAGACTGACAGCGCCTCTAATCACCTTGCGCCGATCAATCTCGTACAACAACTTGGGATCGGCCTGAAGAATGCTTGAATCAATTTTGCCTGACGGCCGAAAGATCGATCTCGAAGGAGGCTTGCTCATGGATGATTCCCGGTTTCGTTCATGTGGCGGGCACCGGATTGATCGGCATCCGAAACAATCGGGCCGCCCGCGACCATCGCGACCAATGTCTTCGGCACAAGGATCGCAAGCGCGATGTGTACAATAACGAAGCCGACGATCGCAGCCATACAGAAAAAATGTATCAGCCGCGCGGTCTGAAAGTCGCCAAATAGAAAATACAGCTCGGAAAACTGAACCGGCTTCCAGATCGCCATGCCCGACAACACGATCATCACCCCTGCCAGAAGCACCCCAATATAAAGCAGCTTTTGAACCGCATTGTATTTCGTCTCATCGTCGTGTGACAGCTTCAGCCGCAGCGAATCCTTGATCGTGGCAACGACATCGCGCCAAGCGATCGGCAGCAGCATCCGCCTAAACCTGCCGGTGGCAAACCCGTAGGTCAGGTAGGCAAGGCCGTTGAAAAAGATGATCCACATGCCGAGGAAATGCCATTGCAGGCCATGCTGGGCCCATTTTCCAATCGTCAGGAATTCAGGAAAGTGCAGCCAGCCGAAAATCACCTCGTCGTTATAGATCTTCCAGCCGCTGCCGATCATGATGAACATCGCGACCGCGTTGACCCAGTGCATGATCCGGATCGGCAACGGGTGCATCCGGCGCAATTTCGCGCCGACGCCAGGACTCATCGTTGTCACGCTATTAATCCCCATATCTATTTCCCATTTCAATCACCATGGGTCACCTCGCTGGCCGTTCGGAAACAGAATCGCGTGTCACAGAATCGCATGTCACAGAATTGTCATATGTTCGCCCTGCGGATGAATGCATCATAACACAGACAATTTTCGAAGACTGTAGAATTGTGATCTTGTAATGCAGAGTGATCTTGAACGACCGGCCACCTACCGTAGACTTGTAGCAATAATCGAGGATATCAGATGACGTTGAAGTTACCTCTGGGAGTCATGGCACCCGTGCTTGCGGCCTTCTGTATTGCAGCTCTGGTCAACGGCCGGGCCGAGGCAACCGGCCGTATCACCGTCGCGGCGTCAACGTCGCAATCAGACGCACCTGCGGATGCTCCAAAAACACCAGAGCAAAAGATGGCGGCGCGCTTCCCCCAACCCGTGAAAGTCGGTGACCTGATTGGCGTGGCGGTGCTCGATGGACAGGACAGGACACTCGGCTACGTCGAAAAGGTAGTTCGCACGTCAGCGGGCAAGATCCAACTGATCGTTCCGTATGCATCGTGGTTCGGCTGGGCAAAGTCAGCAGGACCATTCAGAGGATGGCGCAGGCCGGTAGCGGTCCCGATCGAAGTGGTCGCGATCCTCGGACGTCACATCAACGCCGTCGATATGGACAGGCCGGAGTTCGACAAGGCCTCAACATGGACCGGCGGCGATAGCACCGTCGGAGCCGATGAGATTATCCGCGTTGCGCTCGGCAAACGCTGAACCATGGTCTGGCGGGCCCGAGGAATCCGGCCCACGCCGACGATTGTCTGACTATTGAAAAATTGGTCGGATCAGCAGGATTTGAATCTGCGGGTAATATCAGGAGATGTTCTAATTTTCTCTTCGCTTGTAAATTCGCCACTCTTCGGGGCGCGCATCGACCAATTCGTAAATCATACTTGAAGCGAATTGATCGTTTGCCCACGCGCCATCTTTGGACGTGACAACGACAACCTTACAATCGTATTTGCGGGCAAGATTTACCACATCCTCTGTGCCCCCCTTCCCTGAAAAAACACGCGTGAAAAGGGCATCGACTTCGGCACGCCTGGCAACAGGGAGTTGGGCAAATGGAAGAGCCAGATCGCGGGCCGCATAGCAAGACCTGCGATTTGACAGCAGCGCCCATGAAATATTGACAGGCCACGGCGTCAAATCCTGAAGAAACAGCGGATTATTTGCAACGCGATCCTCAACATCGGCATGCTTACGGACCACCGCCCACAAGTGCTCCGACTTGACAAACGCATCCGATGGCGCGGCGGAAGTCACATTAACATTCTCCAGGATTCTGAATCCGCCCTGAAAAGCTCCGCAGCATACCAAGCCCAACAGCACGATGGCATACGGCTTCCCGACAAACAAATATTTCGACAGGCCGGCAGCCGTTGCGGCAATCAGTACCAGAATCGCGGGTAGAACACCTCGCCAGGCAAGATCGTTGTTGTCCGCAACCGTGCTGATTAGCAAGCTACCAACACCCAGACTGACGAGCGCGAGAAGACCAAACGTGCGGATGAGATGCCTTCGCTCAACATCGATGCGTGCGTCCTTTGCCAGCTTGTAAAGCAGTATGAGTCCGGCCGGATAAAATGCGGCAAACTCCGTACTCAGAAATACTGTCCAATAAGCTGCAATGTTAAGGAGAGGCAGGAGCTTTTCCGGCACCTCTTCGCCGAGAATGGAATAAGGCTCGATGCCGATCGGAAAGCCGTCTGCCCGGAGTATCGAAGCATTATATTGCTCGTATAAGAATGGGGCATCGAGCACGACTGACAGCATTGCAGCCATAGCGGCGTATGCCACAAACTTCCTGCGCTGCAACGCATCGGCGCTGATCGTTAACAGCGCACCAATCAGGAGCGCAGCGAGAGGGAATGTCACGCCCCCGACCCAAGTCGAACTTTGAAAACTCGCAGCCGCGGTCAAGGACATGGCGATCGCGGTCAATACTGTCGGCCGTTCCGAGAGCTTGACGATCAGCGCAACGGCGACAACAGCGCAGTTCGCCGACGCAATGTGCTGTGGAGCCCACATCATCTGAAAGAGCCAACCACCGAACCCCGTCGGATAGCCTGTAATCGCATTGGCCGTTTGAGATCCAAGAGCCATGACGAAAAACGGGCGTATCGATGCCGAAGCAGCGATGATCAAGGCCCATGCGGCCGATGACGCGCGCGAGCTTAGCCAAACAGCAAAGCCTATCATCAGGAGCAGCGACGCGAACGCTGTAAAGAAAGTCAATCCTGCATCGGCATTCCAGCCGCCCTGCCCGGTCAGGACAGAGAGTTCTGCAGCACTAAAATGCCAGAGATAATAGTACGCGAGATTTTTGGCTCCGCCAGTCTCGCCAAAGAACGGATTGCCGGCAGGCAGGCCTAACCGCGCGATGTCATCGATGATCGCCACTTTCGCATGGTCGAAAACAGGTTCGGCCAATACGACGCCATTGCCAAAATGATGGGGAAGTACTGAACGCATGATGAGAAAAGCCAGCAACATCGCGCCGGCGACAGCCCAAGCCGGAATACCTTGCTCCCCATCAAGCGTAGTTGCTCGCCAATCGGCCCGTAAGCAAAGAAGCGCTGCGACCAAAGGGATTCCGAATGCTGCAACAATCGCGGGCGTCGTCATTCCCACGATGCTGAACAGCAAGAATGCCAGAGCGCTTTGCGCAGCCCATCCGAGTGTTGGAGCCAGCGAAATGGCTATCACTTTGGGGAATATCCTCAATGCAATCGGCAAACCGACGAGGCACCAATAAAAAGTCCCCGCGACAGCGCAAATCAAAGCCCCATGAATCGACGCCATCGCGGACGTATTACCCCTCGCCAGATATCAAGTTGATACCACGAAATGCTTCCACTTGCTCTAGCTCGTCTGAACGCCGCATCGTCTTGCTTTCCAATAAGGTTCATGCTCGTTATTGCGACGAACAATGCAACTGAAGCAAGGTTGATAAGGGATGAGAACCTTTCTTGGCGTGATCGGCGGTTCTGGTCTGTACGATATTCCGGGCCTGGGCAACGCCAAGTGGAAGGAAGTATCGACCCCCTGGGGGCAACCGTCTGACGCATTTCTTGTTGGTGAGCTGGACGGTCTACCGATTGCTTTTCTTCCACGCCATGGACGGGGCCATAAACTGTCTCCGAGCGGCATCAACTATCGCGCAAATATCGACGCCATGAAGCGACTCGGAGTGACCGATCTGGTCTCGATCTCTTCGTGCGGTTCGCTCAAGGAAGAGTTGCCGCCCGGCACATTTGTTCTGGTGGACCAGTTCATCGATCGTACGATCGCGCGGGAAAAATCTTTCTTTGGTAATGGATGCGTGGCACATGTTTCGTTTGCCGATCCCGTTAGCCCTTTGCTGGTCGGACATATCGCCACAGCCGCAAAAACAGAAAACATAAAGATCCATCAGGGCGGCACGTATCTTGCGATGGAAGGTCCCCAATTTTCGACGTTAGCCGAGAGTACGCTATATCGGTCTTGGGGCTGCGACGTGATTGGAATGACCAATATGCCCGAAGCCAAGCTCGCACGCGAAGCGGAGCTCTGTTACGCAACCGTTGCGATGGTAACTGATTACGATAGCTGGCACGCTGAATTTGGCACCGTTGACGTGGCAAAAGTCATCGAAATGCTGACGAGCAATGCCAAGCACGCCAAAAAACTGGTTTTACGGCTGAGTTCAATATTGCCTCGCGAACACGAACCATGCCCGATCGGTTCGGATCGCGCTTTGGATAATGCCGTCATCACATCACCTGATGCCCGCGACCCTGCGCTGGTTGCAAAGTTGAAAGCTGTCGCAGGCAGAGTTCTGGCCCGATCTACGCCGTAAGAAATCCAGGCGCTGCTCAACCTTTGCCCCTGCTGACCCGCTAACCGCTCGGTTGTGTCGATTAGTGACCTGCATTTAGGCAATTCATTTGGATTCTTGCCGGTCAAATCGGCAAGATGCGCTTGAGAGCGCTTCGCAAAGTCGCCGCCAAGTCCACATGCGACGCAAGTCCTCACCGATGCGCACATCAATTTTTGCTCCACCGCAAGCATTTGCTGGGCACGATAGCCATTCGAATTTTGCTGGTGAAATAGCGCTTCATGTAATTTTTGGACTTCGAGATTCGTATTGCTGCAGAGAAGCAATCGAGTACTCTTTATTTATCTCGTTTGAGTCGGAACTTTAGTTAAAGTCCGGAGTTTGTTGCGATTTTTTTGCCGGTGAGTTGCAGGCTTGAATTGCAGCTTAATAGAGCAGGCAGGCAAATGTATGCATCGCGCGGCGGCTTGGCTGGGGCGATTAGGTTATTAAATTGAAACGCGTTAGTTCGCGGGGCTCCATTTTGGATGCTCCTGCCGGAACCGGTTAAGTTCTAAAAGGTTATGCAGCGCAATGGACGATCAACGAAAGCCTGCTCTGTCAGTTCGAACGCTCGCTGCCCAGGCATTGGGCGTGCATGAGCCTACCAGTATGGGGCTGGTGCCGCCCATTCATATGTCGGCTACGTATATTCGCGATTCCGATAACGGCTATCGTTCCGGACATGTTTACGGCCGTACCGATAATCCTTCCGTCCAGCACGCCGAGGATGTGATCTCCGCTCTTGAAGGTGCAGATGAAACCTTGCTGTTCGGATCCGGGATGGCAGCGGCGACAACCATTTTTCTGTCACTCGACAAACCGACGCATATCATTGCCTCGAAAGTTATTTATTGGGGTCTTCGTTCGTGGCTCAAGGACATTGGGCGCTATGGGCACAGTGTCACGTTCGTCGATACATGCGATATTCAGGCCATTCGCAATGCGGTCCGATCGAATACAGGACTGTTCTGGATCGAAACGCCCAGCAATCCGCTTTGGTCTATAACCGATATCGAAGCGGTCGCAGACATCGCACACGCCGCCGAAGCGGTGCTCTGTGTCGATTCGACGGTTTCAACACCTGTGCTTACACGCCCGCTGCCTCTCGGCGCAGACTTGGTCATCCATTCCGCTACAAAATATTTGAACGGTCATTCCGACGTCATCGCTGGGTCTGTGTCTACAATCGAACGTGGAAAGTTTTGGGCGCGTATCTGTAAACTGAGATCTGACCAAGGAACAACGCTCGGGTCGTTCGAAGCTTGGTTGTTGACCAGAGGTATGCGTACTCTGGATCTCCGGGTTCGGGCACAATCAAGGACTGCGGCCTACTTGGCCGAACGGCTTGTTGGCCATCCCGCCGTCGCAGAAGTGCTTTACCCCGGCCTTCAGGACCATCCGGGGCACCAATTGGCAAGCCGTCAAATGACAAACGGATATGGCGGCATGCTATCGATTCGTCTTCAACGCGGCGAGCAAGCGGCCATCGCGACAGCCGCCGCAGTTCGGCTTTGGAAACGGGCAACCTCGCTCGGCGGCGTCGAGAGCCTGATCGAGCACCGCGCATCGATCGAAGGTGAAGGAACGCCCTGCCCAATCGACCTGCTCAGGTTATCGGTCGGCCTTGAGGATCGGGACGATCTGCATCGAGATCTCGTTACCGCACTCGGTGCAGCGCGCTAGCAAAAGACGGATAAATTCGACGATGACCGTAGCAGTTGCGATTATGTGCAAAACACCGGCACCCGGGCTTTCGAAAACGCGGCTGTCACCTCCGCTGCAACCCGAAGAATGCGCGGCAATATCGGCATGCTTTATCCAGGACCTCTCGGAAACAATTAACTCACTTGTCCAAGACGGCGACGTCACGGGATATGCTGTGTTCACACCTGCCGGCAGCGAAAGCAGCCTACGGAAACTTTTGCCGCTCGATTTCAAGCTCGCACTCCAGAGCAATGGGGATTTTGGCGAACGGCTATTGCAAGGCGTGAAGGATCTGCTGTCGGCGGGTCATGAAGGAGCAATTCTGGTAAACTCGGATTCTCCAACGCTGCCTAAGGGTATCCTTCAGCAAGCGGTGCGAGCCATACACAAAGGTGACAGCGTTGTTTTGAGCCCTGCTGCGGATGGCGGTTATACTCTCATCGGATTGTCACGTATCCATGAGCGGCTGTTTGAAGATATTCCCTGGAGCACCAGCGATGTCTATCAACTCACGCTGGAGCGAGCCGAAGAGATTGGATTGCCCGTCGTCGCGATACAAGGCTGGTATGATGTGGACGATGCCACTTCATTCCAAATGCTTGAGGACGAACTGTCTGGAAAAAAACTCGCTTTTGAGTCTACACAGATTGCCGGAGCAAATGCACCCGCCACGCGGCGTTTCATGGACGAGCGCGCTCGCCAAAGCCTGCGACCGGCGTGATGCAATTCCCCACGGGTACCCAAGTCGTGAGTGTCGTGATCCCTTGCCTCAACGAAGAGATTCCGATTTTTAAAGTTGTTCGCGATGTCCTCGCCCAAGGCGTTGATGAAGTCGTCGTAGTTGACAACGGATCGACGGATAAGACCGCTGATAATGCCCTTAAAGCAGGTGCCCGTGTTGTCAGCGAACCACAGCGGGGATATGGCCGCGCTTGTGCGACAGGAATTGGCGCAGTCACCCCCGACGCTCAGATCATTTGCTTCCTCGACGGCGATGGCAGCGATGTGCCTGATTTTCTTTTTGACATCGTATCGCCGGTCGCCGCTAACACCGCAGATTTTTGTATGGGTTCGAGAATACGCGGGCGACGTGAGCCGGGCAGCATGACGCCGCAGCAAATCGTGGCAGGCTGGATTTCATGGGCGATGCTTAAGCTGACCTACGGGGTGACATTCACCGACATGTCGCCCTTTCGTGCAATCCGGATCGAAACGCTTCGGTCTCTGGGTATGCGAGAGATGACTTACGGCTGGAATCTGGAGATGCAGATGCGCGTTGCCGCCGCGGGAATGCGCATCAAAGAAATTCCAGTCGATCATCGATGCAGAACAGGTGGCGTCTCGAAAGTGTCCGGTAACGCTTCGGCAGGTCTTGTGGCCGCGTGGAAGATTACGACTACTTTCTTGCGCCTCGCCATTCAGCTCAGGCGCAAAGCAAAACCAGCATCACATCAGCTACAAGGCAAGGAAACCTGACCGACCATGATTTCTAGCAAGTCAAAAGATTTGACTCATCACTTGGTCGTCACGAACCGATCATGCGCATCCTCCTGACCGGCGGCGCCGGATTCATCGGTCAACATGTGTTGCGCGATCTTCTGGAACGCGGGCACACCGTAAGAATTCTTGATTCCCTGCGCCCGGACGTTCATCTCACCAACGATGTCGCCGCTCTTCACGAAGCGGAGCTACACATCGCGGACGTTCGTGATGCAGCCAAGGTCGACCTTGCATTGCATGGTATCGAGGCGGTCATTCACCTGGCGGCCAAGGTTGGTCTCGGAGTTGATGTGGGAGATTTCCCCGACTACGCATCGTCCAACGATGCCGGCACAGCGCAATTACTGACGGGAATGGCACGCGCCGGTGTCCATCGGCTAACGCTCGCAAGCTCGATGGTCGTCTATGGCGAGGGTTTTGGCATATGCGCCGAGCATGGAGCTGTAACACCTGGCCCTCGCATCGAAGCTGAACTTATGAAAGGCCGGTTCGAGCCGCCATGTCCGATCTGCGGTTCCTCTCTCGGTACATCGCTCGTTTGCGAGACCGCACCGCTTGATCCACGCAACGCATACGCAACAAGCAAGGTCGCGCAGGAACACTATGCCAGCAACTGGGCGCGCACTTGCGGCGGGGCAGTTGCAGCTATGCGCTACCATAATGTTTACGGACCCGGTATGCCGCGCAATACCCCGTATGCGGGTGTCGCCGCCATTTTTACGTCAGCGCTGCGACGCGGCGAGCCGCCGAACGTCTACGAAGATGGCGGGCAGCGGCGGGATTTCGTTCACGTCAAAGACGTCGCCCATGCAACAGTTTTGGCATGCGAACGGCATCTAACGGGCGTTCGTGCATTCAATGTCGGATCCGGAACGCCCCGGACAGTCGGCGAGATGGCGACTCAATTGGCAAAGACATTGAATGGGCCGCAACCTGTTGTCACCGGACAATATCGCTTAGGCGACGTAAGGCATATCACTGCGGATTCTTCGCGTCTCTTGAAAGAATTGGGCTGGCGTTCAATCATCCCCTTCGAGAGTGGTATGTCAGAGCTGGCAGGCGAGCCATTTCAATGAACGAATCGGAAAATGCCGATTTCACGCGTGCAAATAAAGCGCACGGTGAATAGCCGGGCGCGATCGCGTTGACCGCCACATGCTTGGGCGCAAGGAATTTCGCCATAATCCGTGTCAGATAATTCACCCCGGCCTTGGACGCAGCGTAGGATTATGCCTCCAGATGCAAGGTACGGATCCCTTCGACTGAGCGGGTTTTCATTAGAAAGCTTTCCACGATCGCCCCGCACGTCGAGTTGATCGCGAATGCGCAACCGCGGACTGTCATAACGCTGCGCCTTAAAAATTCGCGATCGCTTCAAACAGGACCTGCGCACCAGCTTCCACGTCTGAAAGCTCAACATGCTCGTCCGGATGATGGCTGATGCCGCCGCGGCAACGAACAAAGATCATGCCAATCTCGCAAATGTCCGCAATCGCCATGCCATCATGGCCGGCACCGCTCGATAACTCATGAACAGCGTAACCTTGTCGTCGGATGGCGTTTGCAATTTGCAGACTGATACGCGGCCCACACGGAACGCTGCGATTATCGTGTATCCGCGCGACATGGCACGTCAGCGATCTTTCAGCCGCAATCGCCTCCATTCTCAGTACCAGTTCTTCGACGGCCTTCCGGCGTTGG
Organism: Hyphomicrobiales bacterium; assembly: GCA_021732625.1. Taxonomy (GTDB): domain Bacteria; phylum Pseudomonadota; class Alphaproteobacteria; order Rhizobiales; family Xanthobacteraceae; genus SG-bin9. The sequence goes on along the minus strand of JAKFUP010000103.1, from coordinate 16,971 downwards.
TCATCCGAACCGCTTCGCACATCCAGCGTGAACGTCAACTTACCAGGAATCACGTTTGTCGCTCCCGGCGCAACGATCGCCTGTCCGACAGTACCGACCAGTCCCTCTTGCGAACGGCAATAGGTTTCAACCGCCAGAATACATTCGGCAGCACCCGCCAGCGCATCGCGTCTCTTATCCATCGGAACCGTTCCGGCGTGCCCGGCCATTCCTTCAAGCGTAATGGAAAGCCGGGTCGCCCCACTGATCGCCGTCACGAGACCGACTGGCAATCCGAGCGATTCCAGCACGGGGCCCTGCTCGATGTGCAGTTCGATGTATCCAAGCACATCATCTCGCCGGTGCGCCGCCGTTTCTATCTTGCCTGCATCCAGTCCAAATGCCGCGAGGGCCTGCCGCATTGTCCCGCCAGTGCGATCCTGCGCATCGAGCACCCGTTCATCGAACGTGCCTGCAATCGCTCTGCTGCCAAGCAACGTCGAATTGAAGCGAACACCTTCCTCATCCGCGAAGCCGACAACCTCTATGGCGAAAGCAAAGCGTTTTCGCTGTCGATTCAACTCACCGACACAGGAAATGGCCGTGATCACACCAAGAGGACCATCCCATTTTCCGGCATTGCGCACCGTATCGTAGTGCGATCCCAGCATCAGACATGGCAAACCGGATTTTTCACCTTCATAGCGTCCGACCACATTGCCGATGGTATCCAGATGCGCGGACATTCCGGCCTCTCGCATCCACGCCATCAATTGATCGGCGGCGGCGCGGTGTTCAGGCGTCAAATAAATCCGGGTCAGTACTCCCGGTGTCTCGGAAATCGCACCGAGACTATCGATGCGCTCGGCAATCTCACGGCCAAACTTGCGCGGCAGCTGTGTCATTGCCGTCTGCGCCTAGATCGCCCGGGCATTGTCAGCCAGATGTTTCAGGTGATGATGCCAGTGTTGCGCGATCGCTGCGCGCGTTGGCGTCCAGACCCGTTCGAAACCTGCGATGTAATCGAGGAAGCGCAACAATCCTGCCGCGCGGCCGGGCCGTCCGGCCAGCCTGCAATGCAAGCCGATCGACATCATCTTCGGCGATGTCTCACCTTCCTTGTAAAGAACGTCGAAGCTGTCCTTGAGATAGACAAAGAAATCATCGCCGTTGCTGAACCCCTGCGCGTTGGTGAAGCGCATGTCATTGCAATCCAGACTGTAGGGGATGATGAGATGCGGTCCTTGTGAATTTTTTAGCCAATACGGCAAGTCGTCGGCATACGAATCGCAAGAGTATAGAAATCCACCGGATTCCATCACCAGCCTCGTCGAATTGATCGACGTGCGCCCAGTATACCATCCAAGCGGACGCTGGCCCGTGATTTCGGTATGAATGCGGATCGCCTCCGCGATCTCCGCGCGCTCGGCCACTTCCGGCATGTCCTTGTGCTCGACCCACTTGAGGCCGTGACTCGCAATATCCCACTTTGCTTCGTTCATTGCGGCGACGATTTCCGGATTGCGCATCAACGCCGTCGCTACACCAAAGACGGTGATACCTATATTGCGCTCAGTGAACATCCGCCACAGCCGCCAGAAGCCGGCGCGCGAACCATATTCGAACATCGATTCGATGTTGGCGTGTCGTTGGCCGGGCCATGGCTGGGCGGCAAGAACGTCCGACAGAAAGGCTTCCGACGCCGGATCCCCATGCAGGATGTTATTCTCGCCGCCTTCCTCGAAATTAACAACAAACTGCACCGCGATGCGTGCATCGTCCGGCCAGCGCGGATGTAGTGGCGTCCGTCCATAACCTCGCAGGTCGCGCGGATAGACCTCCGTCATTTATTTCGCCTCGAAGACAACCTTGAGGGCGCCTTTCCAAAGTACGGCTTTCCCCATCTCCGTCAGACGATCCAGTCCGGACGTCAACGTGATAAAATGATTTCCGGCCAGTTGCCCCATCTTGCTGGCAAAGCGAACGCCACCATACGCAAGCAGGATTTCGGTCTCGCTAATCCCGCCGGGATAAAGGATCACCTGTCCCGGGGCTGGGTAGCTGGTGTGGTTTTCGTAATCGACACCAAACTGATGATCTCCGAGCGGGAGCCAGACTGCCTCCCCGCTCCAGCGGACGTGGATCATCTGGCTCACGAACGGCAAAGCCTGCTTGAATGCTGCGCATGTTTTTGGGGCGAGTTTTTCCTCGAAACGCGCATCGAATACGAAATCGCCCGCTCGAATGATGAGATCGCTCATAAATTGCGTGACTCCGATTTCCCATATGGCAACGCACAACGCGCGGCACTTTAAGTCAAGCCGATCCTGATCGGCTTCGACGAAAACGAGCTTTGTCCAGTCGAGAACTACATCGAAACAGCGTGCCAAAAGGCCGCAGAGCCTTGCAAAATATATCCAGCTTGGATTTCGCCCGAAATAGCGGCAAGTTTGGATGTGAAGGTAATTTTGGCACGAGCGTTGCATAACATTTAACCACAATTGGTAAGAGGAATCCGGTTCATGCTTCAACTCAAGACTGCTCACACACTGAAAGCTGCCGCTGCAGCCCTGTTGATTTCGGCGAGTGCATTCGCCTCTTCAGATGCACGTGCGGAAACTGTCGTCCGCATCGCCATGACAGCCGCAGATATTCCCCGAACTCTCGGTCAACCGGATCAGGGTTTCGAAGGAAATCGCTTCACCGGCTTGACCATGTACGACGGTCTCACGCAATGGGATCTGTCGTCGGCGACCAAACCGAGCGTTGTGATTCCGGCACTGGCGACCGAATGGAAAGTCGACGACGCAGACAAGAAAAAATGGACCTTCAAGCTGCGGCCCGGCGTAAAATTCCATGATGGTTCCGACTTCAACGCCGATGCGGTGGTTTGGAACGTCGAAAAAGTTTTGAAACAGGACGCGCCGCACTTCGACGCCAGCCAGGTCGGCGTCACAGCGTCACGCATGCCGACACTGGCATCCGCCAAGAAGATCGACGATCTGACTGTCGAACTGACGACGAAGGAGCCGGACAGCTTCCTGCCGATCAATCTCACCAATCTCTTTATGGCGAGCCCGACGAAATGGCAGAAGTTCTTCGAAGCGGCTGAAGGTACCGACGCCAAGGCTAAGGCATCAGCTGCATGGACTGCGTTTGCCCGCGATGCTTCCGGTACAGGCCCGTGGAAGATGGCGCGCTTCGCACCCCGCGAGCGGCTCGAACTGGTGAAGAACGCGGCCTATTGGGACAAAGCGCGTGTGCCGAAAGTCGACAAGCTGGTTCTGTTGCCGGTGCCCGAGGCGAACGCACGCACCGCTGCGCTGCTCGCGGGACAGGTCGATTGGATCGAAGCGCCGGCACCGGATGCCGTACCGCAGATCAAACAGCGCGGATTTGTCATCACCGCCAATGAACAACCTCACGTCTGGCCGTGGCAGTTCTCCCGCGTCGAAGGTTCACCATGGAATGATATCCGGGTCCGCAAAGCCGCAAATCTCTGCGTCGACCGGGAGGGCATGAAGGAAGGCTTGCTTGGAGGGTTGATGGTACCCGCGAGTGGCACGTTCGAGGCTGGACATCCGTGGCGCGGAACGCCGACATTCCAGATCAAGTACGATCTGAAGGCAGCACAAGCCTTGATGAAGGAAGCAGGCTACGGACCGGGCAAGAAGCTGACGGTCAAGACACAGACCTCGGCCTCCGGATCCGGCCAGATGCTGCCGTTGCCGATGAACGAGTACCTGCAGCAGGCACTTGCGGAATGCTACTTCGACGTTCAGCTCGACGTCATCGAGTGGAATACGCTGTTTACCAACTGGCGGCGCGGCGCAAAGGACCCGACCGCCAACGGCGCCAACGCCACCAACGTCACTTACGCGGCGATGGACCCGTTCTTCGCCATGGTGCGCTTCCTGCAATCGGGTATGGCCCCGCCGGTATCGAACAACTGGGGTTACATCAACAACCCGAAGTTCGATGAACTTGTCATGAAAGCTCGTCAGACCTTCGATGCGGACGCACGCGACAAGGCACTGGCCGAACTGCATGCGGCCTCGGTGGATGAGGCATCGTTCCTTTACGTGGCACACGATGTGGGCCCACGGGCGATGAGCGCGAAGATCAAGAACTTCGTGCAACCGAAAAGCTGGTTTGTCGATTTCTCTACTATGACGATGGAGTGAACCATTCGATGCACCGGCCGCATCGCGCGGCCGGTGCTCGTCCTGCACATTCGAGGGTTTTGTAAGTGCTCGCCTATATCGCCCGGCGCATCGTCTATGTCATTCCGATCGTGATCGGCGTTGCGCTGGTTTGCTTTCTTCTTGTTCATCTTGCTCCCGGCGATCCACTCGTCGCTATTCTTCCCGCTGACGCATCGCAAGAACTGGCTGCGCAGCTTCGGACTGCTTACGGTTTTGATCGACCGCTTCCGGTGCAGTTCGGAATCTGGGTCTGGAAAGCCCTGAACGGCGATCTCGGAACATCCATCGCCAGCGGACGTCCTGTACTGGCCGAGGTGATGAGCGCCGTCGGCAACACCATCATGCTGGCTCTTGCCGCAGCCGCGATCGGTTTCTTTCTCGGAGTCTCGCTTGGCCTGATCGCCGGATACTATCGAAACACCTGGATCGACAAGGTTGCAACGTCGATTGCCGTAATGGGCGTTTCTGTACCGCATTACTGGCTCGGCATCGTTCTCGTGATCATCTTCTCCGTGCAACTCAACTGGTTGCCGGCCGTCGGCGCCGGCCCCGGAGGATCGAGTTCATGGGCCTGGGACTGGACGCACATGCAGTATCTCATCCTGCCTGCATTGACGTCGGCTGCAATTCCGATGGGCATCATTACGCGCACGGTCCGCGCCCTCACTGGCGATATCCTGTCGCAGGATTTCGTCGAAGCCTTGCGCGCCAAGGGACTGAACGAACGCGGCGTGTTCCGGCACGTCATCAAGAATGCCGCGCCGACCGCGATGGCGGTGATGGGTTTGCAGCTAGGATACATGCTCGGTGGCTCGATCCTGATTGAAACCGTGTTTTCATGGCCCGGTACAGGACTTCTGCTCAACTCCGCGATCTTCCAGCGTGACCTGCCGTTACTACAAGGGACCATTCTCGTGCTGGCGCTGTTCTTTGTGTTTCTCAACCTGATCGTCGATATCGCACAGGCGACGATCGATCCCCGTATCAAACGTAGCTGAGGCTCGAAGTCCCGTATGAGCGCCATCAGCGAACCCGCCCTGCAAGTCCCGGCAGCGCCAAAGTCCAACGGCTATTGGACGACGGTCGGCCGCCGGCTGCTGCGCGACAAGCTCAGCGTTTTGTGTGGATCGATCCTGCTTGCGATTCTGCTGGCGGCATTGTTTGCCCCATGGCTTGGAGTCGCGGACCCTTATCAAGGCTCGATGATCCGACGCCTCCGTCCGGTTGGAACGCCGAACTATATCCTTGGCACCGACGAACTTGGCCGCGACATGCTTGCGCGTCTTATTTACGGCGGACGGCTCTCGCTGCTTACGGGAATCCTTCCGGTTTTTCTTGCGTTCATTGTTGGAACGACGCTTGGCCTGATCGCCGGATACGCAGGTGGCAAACTCAATACGATCATCATGCGAACAGTTGATGTGTTCTTTGCATTTCCCTCCGTGTTACTGGCCATTGCGATCTCAGGCGCGCTGGGCGCCGGCATTCTTAATTCGATTGTGTCGCTGACCATCGTATTCATTCCGCAGATCACGCGGGTCGCAGAAAGCGTGACCACTGGCGTTCGTAATCGCGACTTCGTCGAGGCCGCACGTGCATCGGGTGCGGATACTCTGACGATTATGCGCGTCCATATGCTCGGCAACGTACTCGGCCCGATCTTCGTCTACGCCACGGGGTTGATCTCGGTGTCGATGATCCTCGCCTCGGGCCTGTCGTTTTTGGGACTTGGCACTAAGCCACCCGAACCGGAGTGGGGGTTGATGCTCAACACATTGCGCACCGCGATCTACGCCAACCCTGTGGTCGCGGCTTTGCCCGGCGTGATGATCTTCGCGGTTTCGATCTGCTTCAATCTGCTGAGCGACGGCCTGCGCAGCGCTATGGACATTCGGAACTAATGACGATGACAGAGGTCACGGCACTGGCACCTCTCGAAGACCTCGGCGGCGAGGCTCAACCCTTGCTCACCGTCCGAGGACTGACCAAGCATTTTCCGGTGCGCGGCGATCTGTTCAGTCCGCGCAAGACCGTTCACGCCGTTGATGACGTGTCGTTTGAGGTTGCGAAGGGTGAAACCGTCGGCATCGTGGGGGAGTCCGGTTGCGGCAAGTCCACCACCGCTCGCCTGCTAATGCATCTGATGGACTATGACAGCGGCGACATCATTTACGACGGCATGAAGGTTGGCCGCGAACTATCGTTGCGCGATCTGCGGCGCGCAATGCAGATGGTGTTTCAGGACAGCTACGCGTCGCTCAACCCCAGACTCACAATTGAGGAATCGATTGCATTTGGCCCCAGGGTGCACGGCATGGCCGCGGCAGAAGCTCAGCTGCTCGCGCGCGACCTGCTCGGCAAGGTCGGGCTTCGCCCCGAGACATTCGCCAATCGCTACCCCCACGAAATATCCGGCGGGCAGCGCCAGCGCGTCAATATCGCCCGCGCGCTCGCGCTGTCACCGCGGCTGGTGATCCTTGATGAAGCCGTATCGGCGCTCGACAAGTCCGTCGAAGCGCAGGTTCTCAATCTGCTGGTCGACCTGAAGCGCGAATTCGGCCTGACCTACATCTTCATCAGCCACGATCTCAATGTGGTGCGCTATATTTCCGATCGCGTGCTGGTCATGTATCTCGGTCAAGTCGTGGAGCTTGGACCCATCGACGGCGTGTGGGGCAATCCCGTGCATCCTTACACGCGTGCGCTGCTCGCGGCGATGCCGACCTCAGACCCGGACAATCGCACGCAAATAGCGCCGATCACCGGAGATCCACCCAATCCGATCGACCCGCCGCAGGCTTGCCGCTTCCACACCCGCTGCCCCTTTGTGGATACGGTTTGCAGCATGGTCGCGCCGAAACTCGCGGATATCGGAACGGACGGTCATCAAGCTGCTTGCCATATGGCCGTCGCAGGCTCGGGGCATAGCCGCGCGCCAGGCCCGAACGCAGGCACATGACATTGTCCAATAAAGCGCCGAGCGCCGAAGACATAGCGATCATTGCAAAGGCTGCTGGCGTTCCGGTCACCGCCGATGTTGCCGCACGCATCGCAACCTCCATCGGTCCCGCATTCGACGGCTTTGAGCCCATCGCCGGAACGCTTCCTTTCGATCTTGAACCGGCAACATTTACCGTCGTGCAGAATAGCGTGCGGAAATGACGGCGACCGAACCTGCTCTGCTCTCGGTGACCGAGATTGCTGCAGCGATTGCAGCCAAGGCAATCTCGTCGCGCGAAGCCACACAGTCGTGTCTTGATCGGATCTCGCGCTTTCAGCCGCGCCTGAATGCATTTATGGCGATCGAACCGGATACTGCGTTGGCGGCGGCGGAAACCGCGGATCGTGAGCTGGCACAAGGCAAATCGCGCGGTGCTCTTCATGGCGTCCCGCTCGCGCACAAGGACATGTATTACGAGGCCGGAAAAGTCTCGACGTGCGGATCAAAAATCCGAAAGGACTTCGTTGCTTCGACGACATCGACCGCGCTGAAACGCTTGCAGGACGCCGGCACAGTGCGCCTCGGCACGTTGCAGATGTCAGAATTCGCCTATGGCCCGACCGGCCACAACGCGCATTTCGAAGCGGTGCGTAATCCCTGGCACCTCGACCACATCACCGGCGGCTCGTCGTCAGGCTCAGGATCGGCCGTCGCGGCGCGGTTGACCTTCGCCGCACTGGGCTCCGACACCGGCGGATCGATCCGGATGCCAGCGCATTTCTGCGGCATTACCGGCCTCAAGACCACCGTCGGCCTGATCAGCCGCGCGGGCGCGATGCCTCTGTCGCAATCGCTCGACACCGTTGGGCCGCTCGCGCGCTCTGTTGAGGATTGCGCTCTGCTGACGCAGTTGATGGCAGGCGGCGATCCCGCCGACCCCACGACGCGCAACACCCTGGCACCTGACCTGCTCGCAGCCACACGCGAATCGCTCAAAGGCCTTCGCATCGGAATTCCAACCGCATTCTATATTGAGGATCTCGACGCCGACGTCGGCCGCGCGCTCGATGACACCGCGGCGACATTGACGCGCGAAGGCGCGACCGTTGTTCGCGTCAAACTCCCGGAACAACGCCAGCTTACCGCAGCCTGCCAGATCGTGCTCGCCGTCGAAGCGGCTGCATTCCACAAGCAATGGATGATTGAACGGCCGCAAGACTACGGGCCGCAGGTTTTGATGCGCCTGCAAAACGCGCTCGCTATCCCAGCGCTGACTTACCTGGAAGCGCTGCGCTGGCGCGGACATGCACTCGCAGAACATCTGGCCGCTGTGAATGGCGTCGATGCCGTCCTTGCACCCGTCGCGCCTGTCCCGGCGCCGACGATCGCCGGAAGCGATATCGGCAATCAGCCCGGCGCAGAGGCCGTGATTCAGAACCTCACGCGCTTCACACGGCCGGTCAATTACCTCGGCCTGCCTTCTCTTGCCATTCCTGCCGGGCAAAGTGCGACAGGTCTTCCGATCGGCCTGCAATTGATCGGACGGCCCTTCGATGAAGCTATGATCTTGCGGATCGGCGCTGCTTTCCAGCGCGCGACCGATTTCCATACCCAGATCCCGGGGCTGTCATGACAAACATCGTCGAGGTGCGAAATCTCCATGTCCGCTTCAGCGGCGAACGCACCGTCCACGCGGTCAACGATGTCAGCCTGTCGGTTGCCGAGGGCGAAGTGCTCGGCCTGTTGGGCGAGTCCGGTTCCGGCAAAAGTGTCACCTTGCGCGCGCTGCTGCGCTTGCTTCCCAAGGCAAGAACAACAATCAGCGGGACCATCAAGGTTGCAGGTCAGGACGTGCTGGCGCTGGGCGAACAGAAACTATCGGCGTTCCGCGGCCAGACCGCATCGATGATCTTTCAGGAGCCGGGACTCGCACTCGATCCGGTCTATACCATCGGCGATCAGATCGCGGAATCGGTGGTTCGGCACAAAGGCGTCAGCAAGTCCGATGCCATGGCTCGCGCGCTGCAGATGCTCGACGTGGTCCGCATTCCTTCCGCCAAGCGCAGGCTGGAATCCTATCCGCATGAAATGTCTGGCGGCATGCGCCAGCGCGCCATGATCGCGCTCGCGCTGGCGTGCGAACCGAAAGTGCTTTTAGCGGATGAGCCCACCACCGCACTCGATGCAACGGTTCAAATCCAGATTCTGTTGCTGTTGCGCGAGCTGCAACGTGAGTTTGGCATGTCGGTGATCTTCGTCACCCATGACATCGGCGTGGCTATCGAAATCTGCGACCGCGTCGCCGTGATGTATGCCGGTCAGATTGTCGAGACCGGCACAATGCGCGAGATCGTCCGCTCGCCGCTGCATCCTTATCCGAAAGGCCTGCTCGCCTCAACCGTGCATGGCGCGGAGCGCGGTTCGCGGTTGGGAACTATTCCTGGGGCTCCTCCGTCCCTGAGCACAGCCCCCGACAGCTGTTCGTTCGCGCCCCGCTGCAGCAACGCTCAGCCGCGCTGCGTCGAGCAACTTCCTCCCACCGTACAGATCGGCCCTGAGAGAATTGTTCGCTGTGTTCTTGCGGAGAGCGCCGCTTAAAACGAACTGCGCTCTTTCGGTATCGGGAAAGCCAGATCGCCGTACTTCGACGTCTTTAATCCAAGTCCGACCAGCGCCTCGGCAAACTTGACCGCGGCGGCGACGCCATCGATAACGGGTGCCTCAAGCTCCGTGGACAGGTCATGTGCAAGATCGGCCATCCCGGCGCATCCCAAGACAATTGCGCCGATACCATCGTGCTTCAGCGCTGCACGGCATTCATCCAGCAAAATGCCGCGCACGTTTGATTCGGGTTTGTCTAGATCTAGAACAGCGACATCGACCGCGCGAACCTTGCGGCATGCGTGCTCCATACCATAGTTGCGAACCAGATGCTCGGCGATGACCTTTGTGCGCGCGAGCGTCGTCACTATACTGAAGTGGATCGCGACGAACGATGCCGCGCGCATGGCCGCTTCCGCGATTCCGAGCACCGGCACCCTTGTGATCTCTCGCGCCGCCAGAAGGCCCGGGTCACCGAAGCATGCGATGATATGCGCGTCGCATCTGTCCTCATCGCCGGCGGCAACGGCTTTCAACACACCGATGGTGGCCAGCGCCTCATCATAATGCCCTTCGATCGAAGCCGGACCGAACGTTGACGTCTTGCCAATGATCGTCGTCGCTGGACCGGCGCTCTCGCGCGCAGCGGCCTCAATGACAGATGTCATCGATTGCGTGGTATTCGGATTGATGACGTTGATGACGCACTGCTGTCGAGTCATGCCAGCGAACTGCTTCCCTGAACAGTTCGACAGCCTAGCATAGAATAGAATATTTCAAATTATTGAATGAAGTAGCACGACGCGACGACGGCTCTAGCGGCCGGCTGACGTTTCTATTCTGCAACCTTCGCAGCCGTCCTGGCTGCAAACGAGCGAACTGGAGCAGGAAAACCGAACGCCGTGCCGTCGGTCACCTTGACCTGATCTTCCCAAGGCAGCCTGTATGTGCCCGCCACCATGTCCTGCATAAACGTATACGGGCAATCCATCGCGCCGCCTTTTACGGCAACGTAACCGCGGTGCCAGAGCTGATAGATGTTGTTTTCGACGCCCCAATGAATTCGCGCTTCGCGCATCAGATCGGGCCGCCCCTCAGCGGTGATAATTTCGTCAGCGCGGCCAGTCGTACCGTGAGCGATAATGCTGCGGTCGAAGTTGACGATCATTCCGTCGCCCATCGAGTCGAATGAACCGTCTGAACCGCACATACAGACGTTGGCTGTCACCATCAAGTTCTGAAATGCATTGGCCTGATTAGTGAAGCGCCAGCTATCACGGATCGGCGCGGTATACCCTGCCGTCCGGATCATGATTTCCGCGCCCTTGTAGGCACACGCGCGTGCCATCTCCCGGAACATGCCGTCGTGGCAAATGATGAGAGCAATCTTGGAACCCGACGGCCTCGGGATCATCCACGTCTATGCTGGCGGTCCGCGCTCGGACCGGAAGGCAAAGCACCGAACGGCACAGCGGTGATCGACCACGTCTCGCTGTCCTGCGCCGGTTATCAATCTTACATTTCGCGCTTTAAGGCCGCTGGTCTTGACTGGCGCGAGTTCATCGTGCCCGGCTCATCGCTCTGGCAATTGTTCGTCTATGATCCGAGCGGCGTACAGGACGAGGCTACGCCGCCGGAAAATCGTTCTTCGAACCGGAAAAGTATCCGGCGCTCAAATAGCGATTGCCGGCGGTCCCGTTGCAGGATTTGGCAGTATCCAGCTGTTTTACCTTGTGTTTTAGGGTAGCTAAGCACTCTCAGACCGCAAGAATTAGCAGCTCACGTTCTTAACCTGATGGCCAATCTTGCAGCCGCCATGAGCGATATCCCGACGCCGATCACGCAGGCGGTCCAGCCTAGTCGGTCGAACAACTGTCCAAGGACGGCGCTGCCGACCAGTCCTCCGCAAAAGTAGCAAGCCAGATAAGTGCCGCTGGCAACGCCGCGATTGGATTTTGCCGCACGGCCGACGAAGCCGGTCGCAGCAGCCTGCGCGAAGAATGTTCCGGCGCCGACCAAAACCATACCAGTGAGAACCGCCGGCAGTTTCGGCAGCAAAAGTAATGGCAAACCAGCGGCAGCCAGCGCCAAGGCTCCCCAGATCGCCGGCCGGGTTCCGAAGCGCTCGACGGCGGCTCCAGCAAACAGGGTTGTGACCATCGACGGCAGGAATACGAAATAGACGAAACCAAGCTGCATACGATCGAGCGCAAGCGGCGGGCGCACCAAGACGAAGTTGACGTAGGTGAATGTGCCGATGAACGCAAACAGAATGCAAAATCCGATTCCGAACGCTGCGCGGAGCGACGGGTTGCGCATATGCTCCGCCAGTGCGGCAAGCGGCGAATGCATCGCCTCCTCGACTGTCTGCATCGGCTTGGCGCGGTGAATGGTGAAATAGACCATCACAGCTCCGGCGAGGTTGAGCGCCGCAAAGAAATAGAAATTCGAGGCAAGACCGAAATTATCAGCAACGGCAGCCGAGATCAGCCGCCCGATCAGGTTACTGGCGACGTTGCCGGCAATGTAGGCGGCAAAGGCGCCACCAGCGTCCGTCGCACTGCATTGCTCTCCGAGATAGGCAAGCGTCAGGGCAAAAGCTGCCGACATGCAAAGCCCCTGCGCGATGCGTAGCAAGGTGAAGACGGTCAGGTTTGGTGCGAAAGCGAGGCAAACGGTCGGAATGGCGAGGATTCCCAGGCTGACGAGGATGCCGGACCGGCGTTCGATTTTCGGGCTGAACAATCCGACGATCAGGCCTGCGATCGCCATTCCCATGGTTGAGGCGTTGACCGCGAAACCCATCGCCGCCGGTGACACATCGTAGTGCCTCGCGAGCGAAGGCAGAATGGCCTGGGTGGCGAACAGATCGACGACGGTCAGGAACGCCATCGATCCGATGATGAGCGAACGTAGCGCGGCGCCCGGCGAATGACCTGCCGCCATCGCGCGCATCTCATACGTGTGCGAAACATTGCTCATGACGGCCACCGTAGTTCTGGATAAAGGATAAGGAGAGATGTGACGCCCCGTTGGGGGTGTGTGGGGCGACCGGAGACCGGGGCGTCACATCCATGCAGCAGACCTCGGGCAAGGTCTGTCACATATTCGCGTCTCACATATGCTTATCGTTCGGATCCTTGCGGACGTCGCCGACGAAGAGGACGACGGTCTTGTCGCCGAGATTCTTCCACCAGTGCGACGTGCCCGACACTTCGGGGCGAATTTCGCCGGCTTTGTGCAAGATCGGCATGGCGCAGTTGCTGGCGTATTCGATGATCTCGCCTTCGGCGACGTAGATCAGCGCCGGGCGATCGTCGTGGCTGTGCCATGGCACAATGCCGCCGGGCTGGATCACGAGCTTGCGGAAGCGCAACTCGCGGCCCTTGATATTGGCTGGCTGCTTCTCCAGGTCGATGGCACCCAACGTGGTGTCGGTGACTCCGACCGGTTTGAAATCAACCTTTTCACGGACGCCGGGCTTGAAGGCCCCTGCCGGGCACTCTCCGGCGGAAGCGCCGGTCGCGGCGAGAACCGATCCAGCGATCAGCACGGCCGCAGCTAGGGTTGTCTTGAGCATCTTTAATCTCCTGCGTTACGCCGGGCTTCAACAACGAGCCACAGCAATGACGCTACAATCGCCATTTGATCGCTGGACTGGAAATACCCGTTGGCTCTGGTGTCGATAGCGTTGCGCTATTTGCAGATTGATCCTTGCGTGGTTGCGCGTAGCGATGCTCCATCCGCTGCATCCGGATGAGACGCGCAAGGCAAACGCAGACGTTCAAAGCAGATGTTTGATGTCGGATGAAAAAGTCGGATACGCATAGATGCGATCCTTGATCGCGCTGGCGGTGATGCCGTGCGCCATCGCCAGCGAGAACAGGTTGATCAGCTCTTCGCCCGTGTGTCCGACGATATGTGCTCCGAGTATGCGATCTTTATCCACATCGACAATGATCTTGGCCCAGGCGACCGTCTCCGCGTAAGTCCGCGCCGACAGCCAGCCAAGCATGTCGGTGTCGTGCACCTTGATATTGTAACCCTTCTCGCGCGCTACTTTCTCAGTGAGTCCTGCGGTCGCGAGTGCCGGCACCGTATAGACTGATGTCGCAAGCGAATCATAGTTCGGAACATGCTTTGGCCCTTCGACAATGTTGCGGCCAACGATATCGCCTTCATATGTAGCAATCGGCGACAGCTGCGGCGACGTCGAAACTGCGTCACCGCACACATACACGATAGGATTGGACACTGAGCGCAGATGCGGATCGGTCGCGACCCGCCAGCCAGAATACTCGACATGTCCGGCTGCGAGGTCGAGCACATCGATGTTGGCGACGCGGCCGGCGCCGTTGATCGCATGCTCTGCCTCGATGGCGAGCTCATTGCCGCCGTGCTGAAAAGTAACACGAAGCAGGTCTTGCCGCTTCCCGATCCGCTTGACCTGGACGCTCGTGAGAACGCGAATTCCGATACGCTCACTCTCCTTTTGCAATTGTTCGACCGCTGCCGTCTCGAGCGCCGGCAACAATTGAGGCAATGCCTCGAGGATGGTCACTGTCACCCCGGCCCGGGCGTACACGTGGCCCAACTCCAGCGAGATTACGCCGCCGCCGATGAAGACCACCGATTTTGGCAACGTCCGATCCATCAGGATCTCATCTGACGTGATCAGGTATTCGCTGCCCGGAACATTCAGCGGCCGTGGCCGCGATCCCGTCGCGATGACGATGTGTTTAGCCTCGAGTTGCCGATCGCCGACCGCGATCACGTTGGGAGCAATAAACTTGCCTGACCCCGCGATGATCTCGACACCGCGCTTGAGCATGGACGCCGTGAGTCGCGCCGGAATATCTGCGATCATCGCCTGCTCGCGATCGATCAGCGCAGCCCAATCCAGCTTCGGTTTGGCAACGGCAATGCCGTGGATGTGTGCGCGCTCGATTTCATGCAGCGCATGCCCCGCAGCGACGAGAATCTTTTTCGGCGTGCAGCCGCGATTGGGACAGGTGCCGCCCATGTCGCGCGCCTCGATCATGGCGACCGACATGCCAGCCTTCCGCACCGGGCCCGTCACGCCAATGCCGGCGTTGCCGCCGCCCAGAATAACCACATCGAATTTTTCGGCTGCCACAGACGCCTCCCCTGAAACGAAACGGTTGCAGAACCCGCACACACCGGCGCGGGCTCTGCGAGAAAGATCTCATTTCGCGGTGATTGTCGATGTAATCGAATTCACGACTATCGTCGCCATCTTGAACTGGGCCTCACGATTGGTGATGCCGTGGCGGCGCGCGATCCAGTCGAAGTCGGTCCAGACCGCGTAGACGTCACCATTATCTTCCTGCGTCAACAGCAGGCGCACCGGCCAATCGAGACCGGCATTCGGATTTGCCGTGATGAACTGCGTGCCCAGCGGCGGATTTCCGAATACAAGCAGCGTGGAAGGCCGCAGCTTCACATCCGCGTCGGCCGCGAGTTTGGCTTGATCGATTTCCATGAAGAAGCGTATGCCCTTCTTCGCGATGTCAGCCTTGATGCGCGTGATGGCTTCCGCCATCGGCACGGCGCTCCTGATCCGGACAATACCGTCTAGGCCATCGGCGCGCGCCACTGATACGGCGGCGGTGATGAGAATCGCGGCAAAAAGAGTCGCAACAACAAGATTGGTCAGGCGATTGATCATGTGACGTCTCCATGACGGTCAGAGTTTTGAGTTTCCGTCATGCAACATGCACCTGCGCTTCATCTGCATGAAATGCCTGCTCTCTAACAACTCCATAGCTCTCGGCTATTGCAGCACATGATCGCGCAACTCGATGCTACGGCATTCGCGGCGGCTATCGAGACGATTGGCGAACGGCATTTCAGTGCTCACGCAATCCAGCATTTGATGCACGGGCCCGATAAGCGGGCAGATCAATTCAGAAGGGAACGACCTCATGTCTCAGAAGGCCAATCTCACCACCTCGCTCGCCATCGCCAGCGCGATGTCGTCTGCGCTCGTCATGGTTGCGACGTCATCGCAGGCTCAGGAATCTTCCAAGGAGAAGTGCTTCGGCGTTTCCCTGAAAGGCCAGAACGATTGCGCGGCAGGCGCCGGCACCACCTGTGCGGCTACATCCAAGATCGACTACCAGGGCAATGCCTGGAAGCTCGTCAACAAGGGGGCCTGCACCACCACCTCCACACCGTTCGGTCCCGGTTCGCTGACGGCAGTCAAGCGCCCCGCGTAAACGGAGCAAGTCACACTGTTGCGGAAGGATCGGCGGCCATCATCCGCCGATCCTTCGCAAACAAAAACGCAAAAAACGGGAGAGAAACATGTTTGGAACAGCGACACCTTACCGGCTCGACACCGGCTCTCTGCCGGCAACGAAGACAGCTACACCGTGGCTGCAAGGCGTCAGCGCCGGTACCGGTTTCAAGCCAGAGCATGCGTTCGACATCTTTGAACTCGGCCGGCGCGTCGATTTTTTTGAAATTCACGCCGAGAATTATATGGGCGCCGGCGGCCCACCGCACCAACTGCTGCGCCGACTACGCACCGATTATCCGGTGTCGATTCACGGGGTGGGTCTCTCCATTGGCGGAGCCGAACCGCTCGATCGCAGTCATCTCAAAAGACTGAAGAAGCTGATCGACCGATACCAACCTTCGGTCTTTTCTGAGCATCTTGCATGGTCAACCCACAACGGTGTCTTCATGAACGATCTTTTGCCGCTGCCCTATAATCTCGAGACGCTGGCGCGCGTCGCCGAGCATATTCACGAAGTCCAAGAAGTCATCGGCACCAGCATGCTGCTGGAGAATCCGTCCACATACGTCGCCTTCGCCAATTCCGACATGATCGAAACCGACTTTCTACGCGAGATCGCGGAGCGCACCGGCTGCGGACTGCTGCTCGACGTCAACAATGTCTATGTTTCAGCGATCAACCAAGGCTTCACACCGGACGATTACATCGACGCATTCCCGATGGAACACGTCGGAGAGATTCATCTCGGTGGCCATAGCGAAGATACTGACGACTGCGGTGCGCGTCTGCTGATCGACAGCCACGGTGCGGAGACCGCCGATGCGGTATGGGATCTCTATCGTTACGCGCTTGGCCGCAGCGGCCCGATCCCCACGCTGATCGAGTGGGACAATAACGTACCGGAGTTCGATGCGGTCGCAACGCAGGCGGCGCGGGCGCGCTCGCTGCTTGCGGTCGAAGCCCGCCGGCGCAATCGCATCGCA